>NZ_JBXWSF010000011.1:0-71508 GCF_059613285.1 Ruegeria sp. BHSB058
GCGGAACAGGCCGACGCCCTCGGCCCCCGAAGTGGGCAGCGATGGCAGGTCGGCCATCAGCCCGGCATTCATCACCATATCGATCTTGTGCCCGTCCAGTGTGACCGCAGGTTTGTCGCGGATCGAAACGTAGCGTTCCTGTGCCTTGGCCTGCATTGCGATCTTGTCGCGGAAAGCGCCGACAACGGTATCTTCGGGGCGCAGGTGTACCACGCCCTGATCGCCATCGACCAGAATATGGTCGCCGTTCAGCGCCTCGGTCGTAATGCGGCCTACATGCACCACCAGTGGGATTGCCAGGGCGCGGGCGACGATGGTCGCGTGGCTGCCGACAGACCCTTCCTCGAGCACGATGCCCTTGAGAGAGCGGCCATATTCCAGCAGATCGCCGGGGCCGATGTTGCGGGCCACCAGGATGGGATCGGGCGGCAGTTCAAGCCCGGTATCCCTGCCCTGCCCTGTCAGGTTTCTCAACAGGCGGTTGCTGAGATCATCAAGGTCTGCAAGGCGTTCGCGCAGATAGGGGTCAGTGACCTGGCTCATCCGGGCGCGCGCCTGCGACTGTTCCTTTTCGACCGCTGCCTCAGCGCTGAGACCACGGGCGATGTCCTCTTCCATGCGGCGCATCCAGCCTTTGGAATTGGCAAACATCCGGTAGGCTTCGAGCACCTGCAGCTGTTCCTTGTCGCCGTCCTGCGAGAATTCGAGCATCTTGTCGACGCCGACGCGCAATTCCTCGACCGCTTCGTTCAGGCGCTCGAGCTCGCGCTGCGGGTCATCCGCGATCGGATTGGTGACCACCACGCGCGGTTCGTGCAGCCAAACGTGCCCCTCGGCGGAACCCTCCTGGGCCGGGCCACCCTTGAGCACGACGGATTGCTGGTGCAGGGGCGACAAGGCCGCACCCTCGCCGATGAAGGCGCCAAGCTCGGCCATTTCGGCCAGAACCATGGCGACCACTTCCAGCGCATAGACCTCGTCGGCGGAAAACTGGCGTGCCTCGCGCGACTGCACCACCAGAACGCCCAGTTTTTCGCCCAGACGCTGAACCGGCACGCCGAGGAAGGACGAGAACCGTTCTTCGCCGGTTTCCGGCATGTAGCGGAACCCTTTTTCCGCCGGAGCGTTGGGTGTGTTGACGACCTTGCCGGTCTTGGCGACGCGGCCCACCAGCCCTTCACCCATCCGCATGCGGGTCTGGTGCACCGATTCCGGCGCGAGGCCCTGGGTCGCACACAGCTCCAGTGTCTCTTCGTCGCGGAAAAGATAGACCGAGCACACTTCGCTGCGCATGCTGTCGGCGATCAGATGGGTGATCTGATCGAGACGCTCCTGGCCGGCGGCTTCGCTGGCCATCGCTTCGCGCAGCCGCCCCAGCAGCTTGCGGGATTCTGTTTCAGTGCCGTCAGCCATGGGCCCCATCACGTTTTTGTGTCAGGCGCCCCAGTCGAGAAAACTCAGGCGGCCTTGTCCAGTCCAAACGCATCATGCAGCGCCTGAACGGCAAGTTCCATGTATTTCCTGTCTACAAGCACGGAAATTTTTATCTCGGAGGTTGTAATGACCTTGATGTTGATCCCCTCATCCGAGAGCACCTTGAACATTTTGGCCGCAACGCCGGATTGCGAACGCATGCCGATTCCCACCACCGAGACCTTGGCGACGTCAGGTTCGATCTGCAGAATGTCAAAGTTCAGCGCAACGCCCTTGATGTCGTTCATGGCCTTTTCGGCGCGTTTGACCTGATCGGTCGGCAGGCTGAAGGTCATGTTGGTGCGACCCTCCTCGGAGATGTCCTGCACGATCATGTCGACGTTCACACCCGCATCCGACAGGGCCCCGAAGATGGTGGCGGCGATGCCCGGGCGGTCAGCAACCGACAGCAGGGTCATCTGGGCTTCGTCGCGCGAATAGGCGACGCCGGAGACAACATTGGATTCCATGATTTCCTCCTCATCGCAGACGAGCGTGCCCGCCTCGTCGGTTTGTTCCTCGAAACTCGAAAGGACGCGCAGTTTTACCTTGTAGCGCATTGCCAGCTCGACCGAGCGCGTCTGCAGCACCTTGGCCCCAAGCGAGGCCAGTTCGAGCATTTCCTCGAACGAGATCTTGTTGAGCTTGCGCGCCTTGGAGCAGATTCTCGGGTCGGTGGTATAGACGCCGTCCACATCAGTGTAGATATCGCAGCGTTCGGCACCGAAGGCGGCGGCGAAGGCCACGGCAGTCGTGTCGGAGCCCCCACGGCCCAACGTGGTTATGCGGCCCTCGGGGCTGATGCCCTGAAAGCCTGCGATCACGGCAACCTTCATGCCCTCGCCGAATTTCTGGTTCAGGTTGTCGGTCGGAATTTCCTCGATCCGGGCGGCGGAGTGGGCCGAGGTGGTGATCAGCGGCACCTGCCAGCCCTGCCAGCTGCGCGCCGGGATATCCATTTCCTGCAAGGTCAGCGCCATCAGGCCGGCAGTCACGTTTTCACCCGAGGAGACGACGGCGTCGTATTCGCGCGCGTCGTAAAGGGGCGAGATTTCGTCAACCCAGCCGACCAGTTCGTTGGTCTTGCCCGACATGGCCGAAACGATGACGATCACATCATGGCCCTTGGCCACCTCGACGCCGACGCGCTTGGCGGCGCGGCGGATGCGGTCGAGATTGGCAACCGAGGTGCCACCAAATTTCATCACGAGTAAGGGCATGGGGCCAAAAGTCTCCGCGCCAAGGAATTCCGGTCCCGAGCCTCTTATGCGAGGGGGCAGCCAAGAGCAAGTGGACAAAGGCGGAATGCCTGCGGCAAGGCACCGCTTTACATTGCCGGGGCCGGGTGCCAGCTTGGAGCGGTTCCATACGCACAAGGGTTTTCGATGCGATCAGTTCTTTTGGCTTTTGCCGTGTTGTCCACCCAGGCCACAGCGCAGGAGGCGACGGTATCCGGAACCGACGGTCAGAACGCCTTGGGTACTGTTCCCTGTGCCGCCGTACCTGGCCAACAGATCGAAAGCTGTCCCGCCGAATTTCGCCGCAAGGACGATGGAGCCTCGACACTGGCGGTTCAGTTGAAGACTGGAGAGGTCCGGCGGATCTATTTCGAGGGGACGAAGGCGGTGGCGTCCAGTTCCACTTCGGCCCTGTCCACGGAAACGCGCGGAGACATGCTGATCATCTATATCGAGCCGGGCGAGGTTTACGAACTGCCACTCAGGGCGCTGACCTCTCAGTAAGGGTGCGTGCGGCCGTCCCATGTCTCGAAACAGCCGGTTGAGGCCAGCGACAGCGCCTCGAACCTTTGGATGAGGCCATTGACGGCCTCGTCTGTGGTGACGGTGGCCGCAGCTCCGCCCATGTCGGTCTGAACCCAGCCGGGGTGGTAGATTCCCACGGCGATGCCGTCGTCTTTCAGATCCGTGGCCAGATTGCGCCCGAGATTGAGCGCCGCCGCCTTGGAGGCGCGATAGATATAGCTGCCGCCGGGCGCATGTTCATGCGAAGCCATCTGTGACGAAATGATCGCGATTTTGCCGCGCGCCGCACGCAGGTTGGGCAGAAGGGTCTGAATTGTCAGGAACACGCCAGTGACATTGGCGGCAAAGGTCTGGTCCCACATCTCGCGCGGATAGCCGTCGATGGTCTGTCCCTTGTCCAGATAGACGCCCGCGTTGCAGATGAGAAGATCGACTGGCTTGTCCTGCAATGTCTCGGCCATCGCGCGGTGATGGCCCGGGTCGGTCACATCCAACAGGATAAAGTGGCTGCCGTCACGGGCAGTGCCTGAAACGTCATGCCCTGCCTGCCGGTAATGATCAGCCAATGCCTTGCCGATGCCCCGGTTTGCGCCGGTGATGACCACGTGCATGGGTCAGTTTGTCTTGCGGTTCGGCATGAAGGGCAGCGGCGCGACCGGCACGCCCTCTTCCATCAGCGCTTTGGCGTCTTCCATTTTGGCTTCGCCATAGATCGACCGCTCGGGCGCTTCGCCCAGGTGGATCTTGCGGGCCTCCGCCGCGAAATTCTTGCCGACGTAATCTGAATTTTTTTCGATGTTGCGGCGCAGTTCCGCCAAGGCCTGCTCTGCTACTGAGGCCGGTTTCGACAGCGGTTTTTCGGATCCGTGTCGGGTATCGTCCGTTGTGGTTCGGCCGGGACGCACACGTGGCGTCATGATCGCCTTCTCTACCTCGCTGCCGCCGCAGATCGCGCAGGTCACCATCCCGGCCCCGGCGAGCTTGTCAAAAGCATCCGCCGACTGAAACCAGCTGTCGAAGCTGTGGCCTTCACTGCACTTCAGAGCGTATTGAATCATCTTGCACTCATATTCTCAGGTCCATGAATAGATATCCAGCCGCCCGGCAAGATCAAGACTTGATCTTTTCCTTGTGTATAAGATGTGGATGAAATTCCAACAGCATCCGGGCGAGCTCGGGTTCGTTCACACATGCCGCCGCCTTGTGTGGGCGAAACCATTTACGGCGGCGCTGGTCGCGCTCGGGGAAACTGGCGGCAAGACGGCAGACACGGATCGGAAACACCTCGACCATGCATGGCAGATTTCCCTTGCTGCCCCGCGTTTTTGTATAGGTGAAGCTGCCGATGCTTTCGGATTGGCACAAGCCGATCACGCCAGCCTCTTCCCAGGCTTCGACCGTCGCGGTTCCGGCGGCGTCGCGCGAAAAGATCGGCCAGCCCTTGGGGATCAGCCACCGCCCGGTTCCTCGGGAGGTCACCAACAGGATTTCAGGCTTGTTTTCTTTGATCCGATAGCACAATGCGCCGTATTGGATACCAATCCGGTTTTCTTCCGGAGCGCTCAATAAGTCACTGGAAATTTTTACGTTCATCAATCCTCCTGCCTCACAGGATAGCAGGGAATCTGTTTCATGTCAGGTCGCACACACTAAATGCTCCCACATATTGTAGGAACGCCACGGCTACCCGCGAAATCTTCACTCTTTCGGGATCAATTCCGCCTATTTCAGCATTTTTGCAGTCAATCTGGTCAACAATTCGTCCTGTGGGATATCCGCGTCGATCGCGAGGCGTCTGAGACCGAAATGCACGCCTGCGACCTGCTGGTAGTAACGGGTATAGACATAGTTGGTGCCACCGCCCGCGACCGCGCCCAGAACCGGAATCGATTGCGCCGCAAGTTTCTGCCCCAGCGCGGTGGCAAGGCGCGGTGCGACACTGGCGATCAGTTTCTGCATGGTGGCGCCGGTCAGCGTCAGCCGGATCGAGAAAAAGCCCAGATCCGCGCCATCATCCTGCGCCAGCGGCCCCGCCGAGGCCAGAACGCGCACGCAATCGAACATCACACCTTCGGAGGCCGGATCGAAGCCTTGGCGCGCGGCCTCGCCCTGAATGGCACGCAACAGCATGGTGGTGGTGACCGGCAATTCGACCAGAGCGGTGGGCAGCCCGCCAAACCCACCCGCAGCGCCCATTGCCGTGGCGATCGCTGTGTTCACCCACGCCTTTTGATCCGGAACGGCGCGGCGCGAGCCATGGGCGGCGCGCATCGCAACCCACAGCGCGCGCTCGGTTGCTTCGCTCAGGCCGTCGCGGATGTTGGGAGGAAGCTGGTCAAGCAGGTTTTCCGCCTTGCCGCCCAACCGGTTAAGCATGCGGATACCCATGCCTCCCGCTGCACGGTACTCGGCGGCAAGCCGGTCGAGTTCCGCCTCGGCGTCGACGGGTTCGACGATCACGATGTCCTGCATTCGCAACGCCTCCTTCATCAGGAAAAGATCGGTGCGCGCGTGCCGGGTTTCAATGGGTTATTTCGTCCAGCGGGTAACAGGGCCGCAAATATCCACCCAGCCGCCGGGCACCAGTTCCATGCCAAGAACCCGGTCAGGGTTTGTAGGCGGCGGCATTTCCACGCCTTCCAGCCGAGTGAAGCCAAAGCGCGAGTAATAGGGCGCATCGCCCACAAGCATGACACGATGCCAGCCCTGGTTGCGCCCGGCCTCGACCCCTTCGCGGATCAGGAACCCGCCCAGACCTTCGCCCTGGTGCGTGGGGTGAACCGCAACCGGCCCCAGTAACAGCGCGTCATGATCAGCGACGTGAACGGGCCAGAACCGGATGGCACCAGCCACGACGCCGGTGTTGTCGCGCACGACCATCGACAGGCCCGCCACGGGCGGAACATCGTCGCGCAGACGATAGGAGGACAGCGCCTCGCGCCCGGGCGCGAAGCACAGGTCGTAGAGGGCTTCAACCTCCCACCAGTCGTCCGGTCGTTCCGGGCTGATTCCGAATTGCTGCACCCTGGCCCTCTTTTCAGCTGTGGAAATCGCCCTAGCACTTCGCTACGCCTTGGGCAAACGCTTGGAGATATGATGTTCTATCGACCCGAAGACGGCCACGGCCTTCCGCACAACCCGTTCAACGCCATTATCACTCCGCGCCCGATCGGCTGGATATCGACCCGCGATTCGGATGGGATCAACAATTTGGCACCCTATTCCTTTTTCAACGGGGTTGCTTACACGCCGCCGCAGGTGATGTTTGCCTCAACCGGCACGAAACACGATCAGATCGGCGGCAAGGACAGTATCGCCAATATCGAGGCGACAGGCGTATTCTGCGTGAATGTTGTGGCCCATGCGCACCAGGATGCGATGAACGCCAGCTCGGGCAGCCTTCCAAAAGAGGTGGACGAGTTTGCCCATGCCGGATTAACCCCGGTCGAATGTGAAACCATCCCCTGTGCCCGCGTACAAGGTGCCCCGGCGGCGTTGGAATGCAAGCTCACCCAGATCGTCACCCTGCCCGGCGCGGCCAACCGCGTCGTGTTTGGAGAAGTGACAGGTGTGCACCTGCTCGACGACCATATCCGGGAGGGCAAGTTCGACGTAACCTCATTCAAACCTCTGGCGCGGCTTGGGTACCGGGACTATTCGGTCGTGTCCGAGCTGTTCTCGCTCAATCGCCCGGATGATTGAGGTTGTCGGGGGCTCTGCCCCCACCGCCCGTTCCGGGCGGCTCCCCCGGGATATTTTTTGGCCAGATGAAGCAGGGATTCTTCATTCATCTGGCTTCAAATATCCCGGAGCGCGAGGCGGAGCCTCGCAAAAGGATCAGTGCCCGCCTAGAATGCCGGTGCGGACAGAGTAATCAACCGCCAACTCGTAATCCGGGTCATCATCACTGTCGACCATCAGGTGGCCCGCCTTGTTCAGCAACTTGTGACAATCGCGGCTGAGGTGGCGCAGCATGACCCGCTTGCCTTCGGCCTCGTATTTCGCGGCCACCGCTTCGATCGCCTGCAGGGCGGACTGATCCACCACGCGGCTTTCAGCGAAATCGACGATCACGGTTGCGGGGTCGTTTTCGACATCGAACAATTCCGTGAACCCGTCGGTTGAACCAAAGAACAGCGGTCCCTGGATTTCATAGACCTTTGCCCCCTTTTCGGTCGCCGACTCGCGGGTGACCGCGTGGATGCGTTTGGCGTTGTTCCAGGCATAAGCCAGCGCCGAGACGATCACGCCGACGACCACGGCAACGGCGAGGTCTTCCATCACGGTGACGACGGTGACCAGCACGATCACGAAGGCATCCATCAGCGGCACCTTGCGCAGGATGTTGAACGAGTTCCACGCGAAGGTGCCGATCACCACCATAAACATCACGCCAACCAGCGCAGCCAGCGGGATCTGTTCGATCAGGGGCGCGGCAAAAAGGATGAAAATCAGCAGGAACAATGCGGCCGCGATGCCTGCGACGCGGGTGCGGCCGCCGGATTTCACGTTGATCATCGACTGTCCGATCATGGCACAGCCCCCCATACCGCCGAAGAAACCGGTGACGACGTTGGCGGTGCCTTGTGCGATACACTCCTGCGACGCGCCACCGCGTTTTCCGGTGATCTCGCCAACTAGGTTCAGGGTCAGCAGGGATTCAATCAGGCCGATGGCGGCGAGGATCACCGCATAAGGCAGGATGACCTGCAGCGTTTCGCGGTTGAGCGGTACCATCGGGATGTGGAATTGCGGCAGGTCGCCTTCGATCGAGGCCAGATCGCCGACGCGCGGGACGTCCAGGCCAAAGCCGATGACAAGCGCCGCGACCACGAAGATGCCAGCCAGCGGGGCCGGAATGATACGGGTGATCCGTGGCATCACCCAGATCACCGCCATGGTCAGAGCAACAAGGCCCAGCATCGTATAGAGCTGCAGGCCCGACAGCCATTCACCGCCGCCCATGCCGTGGCCGGTGTTTTCCATCGATCCCGGCACCTTGAACTGACCCATCTGCGCGAGAAAGATCACGATGGCGAGGCCGTTGACGAAGCCCAGCATCACCGGATGCGGCACGAGGCGGATGAACTTGCCCCATTGCATCACACCCGCGATGATCTGAAGGATGCCCATCAGAACCACCGTTGCAAACAGGTATTCAACCCCATGCTCGGCCACCAGGGCCACCATGACGACGGCCAGCGCGCCGGTTGCACCCGAGATCATGCCGGGACGCCCGCCGATCAGGGCGGTAATCAGCCCGACCAGAAAGGCCGCATACAGGCCAACCAGCGGGTGTACGCCCGCAACAAAAGCAAAAGCGACCGCCTCGGGCACCAGCGCCAGCGCCACGGTGAGGCCCGACAACAGCTCGATCCGCAGGCGCGACGGGGTTAGACCCTCGTCCGGCATCCAGCGCAGATCGGGTATGGCTAGGCGATTGGCAAAACTTGCCAGCATGGCTCGGGGCATGGGTCGATCCTGTTGGTCGGATTGTTCGCGCAAAGGCGCCTTCTAGACGGTTGTGCCCCATCAAGCCACCGCACTGAGCGGGATGCGGCCATGCGTCGCGCGCATGGCGAAGATCCGGCCGGTCTTTACTTGGTCGCAGTCTTGCCCCTAACTCATCGGCATGAGCGATCACTTGAAAGGTCTGATCATTACAACGCTGGGCGTGCTGCTGGTCGTGCCGGATTCACTGTTTGTGCGGCTGATCGGGGCCGATCCGATGGTGACTGCATTCTGGCGCGGCCTGACCGCCGGAACTGTTGTGCTGATCGTCCTGCTGGCGGTTCAGGGGGTGAGCGGGTTTCGGGCCTTGCTGAACACCGGTTGGCCGGGCGTGATCTATACGATCCTGATCGGCTCTACCGCGCCGGCCTTTGTTCTGGCCGTCAGCAATACCAGCGTCGCAAACGTGGTGTTCATCTTTGCCTCGATGCCGATATTTGCCGCGATTTTCAGCCGGATTTTCCTGGGCGAGCCCATTCGGCGGCGCATGGTGCTGACGATGGCGGTGGTCTTGGCGGGGCTGGCGATGATTGCCTATGGGTCGGGCGAGACGCAGATTTCGTCCTGGAGGGGTGACATCTGGGCCGTTTACGTGTCTGCCGCCTTTGCGGCCGCGCTGACCGCGGTGCGCAAGGTCAGGGACACGTCAATGATCCCGGCCATTCCGATTGCCTATATCGGTGCGGCGCTCATAATTGGGATGTTCGTATCGCCGGCTGCGGCGTTTGAGCAGCAATGGCCGCTGTTTCTGGGTCATGGAGCCTTTATCGGGGCGGCCTCGTGCCTGCTGGCGCTTGGCCCGCGCTACATCAGCTCGGCCGAGGTGTCGTTACTGGTCCTGCTGGAATCTGTTCTGGCGCCCATTCTGGTCTGGGCGGTAGTCGGTGAAGATCCGGGGCCTTGGGCGATCGCGGGAGGCGCAGTGGTGATCGGCGCGCTTTTGGTGTCGAACCTTGTCGCGGTGTTGGCTCCGGCGCGCCGGGCAGGTGGGGCCACTTGACGCAGCCACTGGTCGTCTTCAGGGCATTGTGACCAGAGGGCACCTTGGGACACGGCACAGCGCTCTTGTCATTCCGGTCGCGGCCCTCCAAAAACCTTGAGCAGGCAACGACCAAGGCAGGGAGAGCACAGGTGAGCCAGACGAAAATCGCGGTGATCGGCGGATCGGGCATCTATGAGATCGACGGGCTTGAAAACGCCAAGTGGGTTGCGGTTGAGACCCCTTGGGGAACACCGTCGGACGAGGTTCTGACAGGGTCGCTGGAAGGGGTCGACATGGCTTTTCTGCCGCGCCACGGGCGGGGGCACGTGCATTCGCCGACAGAGGTGCCATACCGCGCCAATATCGACGCGCTGAAGCGGCTGGGGGTGACAGACGTCATCTCGGTATCGGCTTGCGGGTCGTTTCGCGAAGAGATGGCGCCGGGGGATTTCGTGATTGTCGATCAATTTATCGACCGGACGTTCGCGCGCGAGAAAAGCTTTTTCGGGACCGGCTGTGTTGCCCATGTCAGCGCAGCGCATCCAACCTGCCCGCGCCTGAGCGACGCCTGCGAGGCGTCTGGAAAGGCGGCAGGGATCAACATTCACCGCGGCGGCACCTATCTGGCGATGGAAGGGCCGCAGTTCTCGACCCTGGCGGAATCGAAGATGTACCGCGAGGTCTGGGGTTGTGATGTGATCGGCATGACAAACATGCCCGAGGCCAAGCTCGCCCGCGAAGCCGAGCTGTGTTACGCCTCGATCGCCATGGTCACCGACTATGACAGCTGGCACCCGCATCACGGCGAGGTGGATATCAGTGCCATTATCGCCACGCTGACCGGAAACGCCGACAAGGGCCGCACGTTGGTCAAGGGGTTGCCTGCGTTGCTGGGAGCGGACCGCGCGCCCTGCCCGCATGGCTGCGACCGGGCGCTGGATTTTGCCATTCTGACCGCACCAGAGAAGCGCAACCCGGAGTTGCTGACGAAACTGGACGCGGTGGCGGGGCGGGTGCTTTAGCTACAAAAGGCTGAGAAGTCGCCCGTGATGTGATACAATCCCCCCATTGTTTTCAGAAATTCGTGGGGGATTTTTCATGAAACAAGGTGCCATCCGCATTTTGCAGGAAGAGTTGAGCGCGACCGGGACGTATTCCGGCCCGATTGATGGACAGATCAACGCCGCAATGGATACGGCGGCTGCGGCTCTGGTCCAACCGCGCGCCAGCGAGTTGTCCGGTGACCCAAGTGCCTGGAGTGCCGCCCGAAAACGCGTCGCCGCATTTCAGCTAGTCAGCAAGGACGCCGGTATTGATCCCGGGGACATCGACGGTTTGTGGGGAAGCCTTACTGAGGCGGGCTATAGTGATTTCCGCTTTTTCCGGGAGACCGGCGAGTTGCCGATGGATTTCCGGGATATCGTGCCGTTGGACGTCAATCCCAATGGCTGGCCTGCAGATAAAACCGGGCAGGCCGATCTGTTCAGTTTTTTCGGCTTCAATCCGAATTCGGGTGGGCAGCCCGCAACCACGATCGTTGCTGTGCCCTGGACGATGAAGCTGGACTGGGACCGGTCGGTCAAGACCAGCAAGATCGGTTGCCATCCGAAAGTCGCCCAGAGCCTTGAAAGGGTTCTGACCAAAATCGCTGCCCGTTACGACCACGATGCCCGGGTCGACATGGGATTGGACATCTATGGCGGGTGCAAGAATGTGCGGCGCAAGCGCAATGGCTCGACATGGTCCACGCACTCTTTCGCCGCCGCCATCGACTGGGATCCGTCGCGCAACAAGCTGGACTGGGGGTGGAAAAAGGCCCGGTTGGCCCGCGCCGACTGCCTGGATTTCTGGCGCTTCTGGGAGGAAGAGGGCTGGGTATCGCTGGGCCGCGAGAAGAACTTTGACTGGATGCACGTACAGGCCATCAAGATTCCATAGCAAAACGCGGGGTATGGACGTTCGCGTGCGGGCGTTGTTTGATGCACCGATATGTCAATCACAGGTGTTTTCATGCCTCTCGACCTCTGGCTTGCCTTTGTCGCCGCCTCGACCGCACTGCTGCTGATCCCCGGTCCGACCGTATTGTTGGTGCTGAGCTATGCCCTGTCCAAGGGGCGCAGCGTTGCGGTGGCCTCGGCCACGGGGGTGGCCCTGGGCGATCTGGTGGCGATGACCGCGTCGCTTCTGGGATTGGGGGCGCTCGTGTTGGCATCGGCCGAGATGTTCATGGTGCTGAAATGGGTCGGTGCCGCCTATCTGATCTGGCTGGGTTGGAAACTGTTGCGCAGCGCGCCGTCCGATGGTCTGGGGACCGTGCGCACCGAGCGTGATGTGACCGCAGGTAACGTTTTCGGTCACGCAGCGGCGGTAACGGCCCTGAACCCGAAATCCATCGCGTTCTTCATTGCTTTCGTGCCGCAATTCATCAAACCTGGCGAGGCCTTGATGCCGCAGTTCACCATCCTGATCGCCACCTTCGTTGGACTCGCCTGGCTGAATGCGCTGACATATGCCTTGTTGGCCGACCGCCTGCGGCGCCTGATCGCGCGCCCCAAGGTAATCACGGGGATTACCCGAGTCGGCGGCGTGACGTTGATGGGCATGGGCGTGGCCACCGCATTGCTGCGCCGCCCGGCCTGACCCGGTTTTTCCGGATACATCGAGCGGCATTTTCGCTGCGTTGAACCAAATCCAAGGGCGGGACGCCGCAGCCCGCATCCTGCCTCTTGAACGGCGCGTCCCGATGCGTCAAACCCGCTTGCGTGAACCATGTCAGCAAGGGAGGCCGCATGCCCAAAAGCACCTCGGTCAAGGACTATATCCGCACCATCGTCGATTTTCCGCATGAAGGGATCATGTTTCGCGACGTGACCACGCTGTTTGCCGATGCGCGCGGGTTCCGCATGGCCATCGACCAGATGCTGCACCCCTACGCGGGCGAGCGCATCGACAAGGTCGTGGGGCTGGAAGCGCGCGGGTTCATCCTTGGCGGCGCGATTGCACACCAACTGAGCGTCGGCTTTGTGCCGATCCGGAAAAAGGGCAAGCTTCCGGGCACCACCATCAGTCAGGATTACAAGCTGGAATATGGCGAGGCCATCGTCGAAATCCATGACGACGCCATCAAAGAGGGCGAGAAGGTTTTGGTGGTCGATGACCTGCTGGCCACCGGTGGCACCGCAGCGGCCGGCATCAAGCTGATCCAGCGCCTGGGCGGCGACATCGTGTCCTGCGCGTTCATCATCGATTTGCCGGAACTGGGCGGGCGCAAGGTGCTGGAAGGCATGGGCATGGATGTGCACGCCCTATGCGAATTCGAAGGCCTCTGAGCGGCTATGCGCGACGCAGAACCGCGCCGGGGTTCATGATCCCGGCAGGGTCCAGTGTCGCCTTGATCTCCCGCATGGCGGCAAGTTTCACCGGATCGCCGTAACGCTCCAGATCCTTGACCTTCATCCGCCCGACCCCGTGCTCGGCGCTGAACGAGCCGCCATAGTCGCGTACCAGATCATGCACCGCCTGCATGACAGCTTCCTTTTTGCCTTCAAGCGTCGCGCGGTCGATGCCCGCCATCGGATAGACGTTGTAGTGCAGGTTGCCGTCGCCCAGATGCCCGAAACAGTTGATACGAAACGCACCCAACCCCGAAACGACCCCGGCCGCGCCGCGAATGAAATCGGGGATGACCGACAGCGGCAAAGAGATATCATGGCTCGACACCGAACCGATCAGCCGGTTGGCCTCGGGGATATGTTCACGCACCGACCAGAGCGCCCGACGCTGCGCATCGGAATGCGCCACGACACCATCCCGGGCGATCCCGTGTTGCAAGGCCGTCTTGAAAAGCGCCTCCATGGTACGGGCGGGATCAAGTCCCTGTGGCAGGCCAAGCTCGACCAGGACGCACCATTCGGGTTTGACATCGAACGGCTGGCGAATGCCGGGCAGAACCTCGGCCAGAAACTCCAGCCCCTGTCTGTGGATCAGTTCAAAGGCACTGACCGCCTCGCCGACGCGATCGCGGGCGCAGGCCAGCAGTTCCAACGCCGCTTCGGGCGACGGAACCACGATCATCGCGGTGCTGGTGCCCGCCGGGATGGGATAGAGCTTCAGCGCCGCCGCCGTGATGATACCCAGCGTCCCCTCGGACCCGATCAGCAGGTTGCGCAGATCGTATCCGGTGTTGTCCTTGCGCAGCCGGGTCAGCCCGTTCCAGATCTCGCCGTTAGGCAGGACCGCCTCCAACCCAAGGCACAGGTCGCGGGCATTGCCATAGCGCAACACATTCACCCCACCAGCGTTTGCAGCAAGATTGCCGCCGATCCTGCAGGTTCCCTCCGAGGCGAGTGACAAGGGAAACAGGCGGTTGGCGTTGCAGGCCGCCGCCTGAACATCGGCCAGAATGGCGCCAGCTTCGACCACCAGCACGTTTTCGGCCGGGTGCACCGCCCGGATCGCCGCCATCCGCTCCATCGAGATCACCAGCGGCGCCGGCCCTTCGGGCGTCACCTGCCCGCCTACCAGGCCGGTGCCGCCCCCATAAGGGACAACCGGCACCCGCGCCGCAGCGGCACAGCGGATCAGCGCCGCGACCTCAGTCACGGTTCGCGGCAGGGCCACAAGGCCCGCCTGCCCAGCATAACGCCCTCGCGGCTCTTCCAGGAAACGCGGCTCGACCGGGTTCAGGATATCCTGCGGAACCTCTTTGGTGAGGCGAGCGGCAAAACTGTCATCGGCGGGATTCAGGGTCATGCCCAATCCATGCCCAAGGCACGTGCGCCGGGCAAGCCCTAATCGGGCTCGATCAGGTATCGCGGTTCCAGCACAACCACCGTGGGCCGGTCGGGCAAGGAGCGAAGCGACACCTCGATCTCGGACACGCCGTCGCGCCGTATGGCGAACTCGTCTCGAACGCCCGAAAGAAAACGCTCCAGTGAATAGCCCGAGAACCAGTGCATCGGGATTATGACCGAGCTTTTCAAGCGCTTCAGAACCGAAATCATTTCGGGCAAGGGCATGGTCGTACCGCCATCGACGGCAGCCATGACCACGTCCAGTCGGCCAAGAGCGGCGAACTGCGCGTCGCTGGGAACGTGGTGCAAGTGTCCCAGGTGGCCGATACACAGCCCCTCGACCTCGAACACGAAGATCGAGTTACCGCGTTCCTCGACCCCGCCATAGACCGATCGGATATCGGTCGAAACATTCCGGATCAGGATTTCGCCAAGATCCAGGTGGTGTTCGATCCCTTCGCCAAAACGCCCCCAACCCGGCAGAACATACGGGATCGCGGGATCGGGGAATTGTGTCCAATGGGTCTCGTGCGCGTGGTTCATGGTCACGATATCCGGAATCATATCGGCGCCGCCGATGAACCCGGTGAAATCGGTGACCGCATTCAGCCCGCCGCGTGTCTGGATCAGAAACGAGGCATGCGCGATATAGCTGACCCGTACCGAATACTTCGGCACCGGGTCCTGCCAAGCCGCCTTGTGCAGATAATCGATCCCCGGCGCGGCATCGGCAATGGCGATGCAATGGCTCGGCCGCCGTTCCTGTGCCGCCGCGCCCCCCGCGACTACGATCAATGCCAGAAGAACCCGCCACATGAGCGCAAGTGTAGCGCGACTTGGTCCCAAGTCACGCATAGTCTTTCATCTTTTCAAAAATACTCCGGGGTTTGGGTAGCGCCCCAATGACCCGGAAAGAGGTCACCTAGCCCGTATCCGTCTTGCCGCGCCGGTCGGATCTGAGGCTGGCATAAAGCACATGCGTCCGCCACCGCCCGTTGATCTGCAGATAGGATTGCGCCACGCCCTCGTATTTGAAGCCCGAGCTTTCCAGCAACCCGCGAGAGGCCGCGTTTTCCGGCAGGCAGGCCGCCTCGATCCGGCTCAGATCCAGGCGGGTGAAAGCGTAATGCACAACCGCACCGATGGCCTCGCGCATATAGCCTTGCCGGGCAAAGGCCTGCCCAGTCCAGTAGCCCAGCGTTCCCGCCTGCGCCGGGCCGCGCCGGATGTTGTCCAGCGTGACCGCGCCCAGCAGGACGTCATCGGCGCGCCGGAACAGAAACAAAGGGATGGCCGAGCCGTTCGAGATCGAGCGCTGCGCCCAGTAGACCCTGTTGGTAAAGGATTTACGGCTGAGGTGATCGTTGGCCCAGACCGGTTCCCACGGGGTCAGGTAATCCTCCGAGGCGCGCCGCAGCGCTGTCCAGTCTTGATAGTCGGAATGCGCGGGCGGGCGCAGGCTGAGCCGCTCGGTTTCGAGTTTCAGCTTACGCTTGCCCAGCAGCATCACGCCGCGCGCCTCTCCTGCAGGTCCACGAGGGACGGCGCCGTCGACACCGGCCCATAAAGCGCCAGCGCCGCAGGGGCCGTGACCGCCATATCCTCGGCGAACTGGCGCACGTCAGCGGTGGTGACGGCATCGATTTTCTCGACCGTTTCCTCCAGCGACGGCACCCGATCCCAGATCTGCACCAGCCGGGCTAAACGCTCGGCCCGGTTCGAGGGGCTTTCCAGCCCCATCAGCATCCCGGCCTTCATCTGGGCGCGGGCACGGGCGACCTCTTCGGGACTCATGTCTTCGGCTGCGCGCTTCATCTCGTCGATGGTGATACCCGCCAGTTCCGCAACCTGAGTGGCGGAGGTACCGGCATAGATCGTGGTAGTGCCGGTATCGGCGTAAGCTCCGGCCTGCGCAAAGATCGTATAACAGAGGCCGCGCACCTCGCGGATTTCCTGAAACAGCCGCGAGGACATGCCACCGCCCAGTGCCGACGAGTATATCTGCGCGGTATAGATGGCGTCGTCACGATAGCCCGGGCTTTCGAACGCCAGCGCGAAATGGGCCTGTTCCAGAACCTTTTCGTGGCGTGCCTCGCCGCCGATGAACCGGGCAGGCTCGGCGATCAGCCCCTTGCGGGGCTGCAAATGCCCGAACATCTTTTCGGCCAATTTCATCAGCTGATCGTGGTCGACGGCGCCTGCAGCGGACAGGATCATCTGTTCCGGCCCGTAATGTTCCGCCACGAAGGCCGACAGATCCTCGCGCGAAAAGGCGCTGACCCGTTCCGTGGGCCCAAGGATGGTGCGACCCAAAGGCTGGTCGCGATAACTTTCTTCCTGCAACCAGTCAAAGATCACGTCATCGGGCGTATCATGGGCCTGACCGATTTCCTGCAGGATCACACCGCGCTCGACCTCGATCTCGCGCGGGTCGAAGACCGGGTTCATCACGATGTCCCCGATCACGTCCATGGCCAGCGCCACGTCGTCCTTGAGCACGCGGGCGTAGTATGCCGTCACCTCGCGCGAGGTGTAGGCGTTGATGTAGCCACCCACATCCTCGATAGCCTCAGCAATTTCCAGCGCCGAGCGCCGCTCTGTCCCTTTGAATGCCATGTGTTCGAGGAAATGAGCGATGCCGTTCTGCTCGATCCGCTCGTGGCGGCCTCCTGCGGTTACCCAGATGCCAATGGCCGCAGATTGCAGCCCCGGCATGTGTTCACTGACGATACGAAAGCCGTTGGCCAGTTGGTCTTGTCTAACAGTCACGCAGTAATCTGCCCTTTGATATAGTCCTGGATGGCGCCCAGATCGTTGGCGATGCGGGTCACCCGTTCCGACCGTTCATACAGGTCAGACATGCGCGGGGGAAGAGGCGGATGCACGCCGCTTGCCTGTTCCACAGCAGCGGGGAATTTCGCCGGATGTGCGGTGGAAAGGGTGATCATTGGAACATCTGCCGCGCGCGCCTCTTCGGCCACCTTCACGCCGACGGCGGAATGGGGGCAGACCAGTTCGGCGCTACGGGTAAGCGTGGATTTGATCGTGGCCAGCGTTTCCTCTTCGGACACACGGCCCGAATCGAAATTCTCACGCAGCGCTTCCATCGCGCCCTGGCTGATATTGAAGCCACCCTGTTTCAGCTCATCCATCAATTGTGCGATGGCCCCGCCATCTTCGCCATAGGCATAATAGAGCGCGCGTTCGAAATTCGAGCTGACCTGAATGTCCATCGACGGGCTGATCGAAGGGATAGTCTCGCCCTTGAAATACCCCTCACCCGAGAGGCAGCGATGCAGAATGTCGTTCTGGTTGGTCGCCACCACAAGGCGGTCAATCGGCAGCCCCATACGCTTGGCCAGATAGCCAGCGAAGATGTCGCCAAAGTTGCCGGTTGGCACCGTGAAGCTGATCTTGCGATGCGGCGCACCGAGGTTGGTGGCGGCAGAAAAGTAATAGACCACCTGTGCCAATACGCGGGCAAAGTTGATCGAGTTTACGCCAGCCAGCCTGACCCCGTCGCGGAAGTCGAAATCGTTGAACATGTCCTTCACGGAGGCTTGGCAATCGTCGAAATCGCCATCCACCGCCAGCGCATGCACGTTGCTGTCGGCGGGCGTGGTCATCTGGCGGCGCTGTACCTCGGAAACACGGCCATGCGGGAACAGGATGAAAACGTCCACCGCGTCCAGCCCGCGGAACGCCTCGATCGCGGCTGAACCGGTATCCCCACTGGTCGCGCCGACGATGGTCACCCGCTCGCCGCGCTTCTTGAGGGCAACCTGAAACAGCTGACCAATGAGCTGCATGGCGAAATCCTTGAATGCCAAGGTGGGGCCGTGAAACAGCTCGAGCAGGAAATGGTTCTCGTTCAGCTGTTTCAGCGGCGCGCGGGCGGCGTGGCCGAAATCCTGGTAAGCGCGCGCGATGATCCCCTTAAACTCGTCCTCGGCAAATGAGCCGCTGACATAGGGCCACATGACGCGGAATGCGATTTCCTCATAGGGCAGCCCCGCCAGCGACGCGATTTCGGCATAGGTCATCACCGGGATTTCGGCAGGCACGTACAAGCCGCCGTCGCGGGCAAGGCCGGTCAGCATGGCCTCTTCAAACGAGAGTTCGGGCGCCTGCCCGCGGGTCGAGATGTATTTCATGTCGCGTCACTTTCAGAATTGGCACGGCTGCGCCATAGGAAGTATCCGGTCATCGCGGCCCAGACCAGAGCCAGGCCAAACCAGGTTATTGCATATTGCAGGTGATCGTTTGGTATTCCCGCCGTGTCCACCGGCAACGGAGTCACATTCGGATCGGTTTGCGAACGGGCGATCAGCAGAACCGGCTCCGCACCCAGTGCAGCCGCAAGCGCGGGCACATCGCGGGCGAACCAGATATTGGCGTCGATATCAGGTGCGGGCGTGTAACTGTCAATTTCGTCCGGCCAGTGCAAATTGCCTGTCACCTGCATCTGGCCGTTCCGACGCCCGGCCTGTTTGGCCGTGGTCGGGATGAACCCCCGGTCAATCAAAATGGTCCGGCCGCTGGAGCTGAACGGCTGAATGATGCGATACCCCGCACCAACCTGTTTGAGCGACACAAGAACGTGGATTTCCGCAGGCTCCATCTCGCCCGACACCGTCACCGGCAGGTATTTGTCCTGATCCGCCGAAATCTGCGGTGGCAGGGAAACCGGCGTGGCCGAGATCCGATCTTCGATCTCTGCCAGAACGACCTGCTTCCACGCCAGGCGCTGTACCTGCCAGAAGCCCAGCGACAGCAGCACGCCCAAACCGGCGAGGCCGAAGATCAGCAGGAACAGAATACGGCGCATGTCAGGACCAAACTTCATTTCAGGAACCGGCGTCTTGTTAAGGGGCGCGCGGGCTGAATTGCAACCACGCAATTGTATGGAGAGCAATCTTGCGACCCACATAGAGAAAAAGCCGCCCCTTGGGGCGGCTTTTGCAATTGATCAGCCTGACCGGCCTTACATCAGCGGGGCCTGACCCCAGATGTAGACGGCAAAGAACAGGAACAACCAGACGACATCAACGAAGTGCCAGTACCAGGCCGCCGCCTCGAATCCGATGTGTTTTTCGGGCGTGAAATCCCCGCGCATCGCACGCAGCAGGCAGACAGTCAGGAAAATGGTGCCGATGATCACGTGCGCGCCGTGGAAACCGGTGGCCATGAAGAAGTTCGAATAGAACTGGTCGCCGCCGAATTCCCAGCCTTCATGCTTGAGCAGTTCGGCGTATTCGTAACCCTGCAGGAAGGTAAAGGCGATACCAAACACGATGCCGATCGCCAGACCCTGCACCAACGCCTTGCGATCATTGTTATGCACCAGCGCGTGGTGCGCCCAGGTTACCGCACAGCCCGAAAGCAGCAGAACAAGCGTGTTGATCAGCGGCAGGTGGAACGGGTCGACCGCATGGATGCTTGGCGCGACATATTCGGTGCCCACATAATCCTGCATCGGGTACATACGGTGTTTGAAGAAAGACCAGAACCAGGCAAAGAAGAACATCACCTCGGAAGTGATGAACAGGATGAAGCCATAGCGTAGGCCGATCCGCACCACGGGCGTATGATCGCCGGCGCGGCTTTCGGCCACCACATCCGACCACCAGCCGAACATGGTGTAGAGAACGGCCAGAAGACCGGCCCAGAACATATAGGCGGTGATGCCGTGCATCCACAATACGGCCCCGACCAGCATGACGAAACCGCCCGCTGCGCCGATCAGCGGCCAGATCGACGGGCTCAGAATGTGGTAGTCGTGATTTTTAGCGTGTGCCATCAGCGTCCCTCACCTACAGGCATTAGTTCGTTGTTGTTTCCGCCTGCGCGTCGAGGGCTGCGTACCCCTCGGGCAGGTCGATTTCGTAGAATGTATACGACAGAGTGATCGTATGCACGTATTGCCCTTCCGGATCGTTGACGATTTCCGGATCGACATAGAAGGTCACGGGCATCTCCACCCGTTCCCCCGGTTGCAGCACCTGTTCGTCAAAGCAGAAACAGGCGATTTTCTGGAAGTAGCCACCTGCCGAATAGGGGGCCACGTTATATGAGGCCTGCCCGGCGACAGGTTTGTCGGTCGGGTTGTAGGCCTCGTAAAAGACTAGCCCGGTTTCGCCGATACGAAGCGTCATCTCGCGTTCGACCGGTTTGAATTCCCACGGCATGCCGCGTTCCTTCGAGGCATCGAAGCGCACGGTGACAGTTTTGTCGATCACTGTGTCCGAGCTTTGCTCGGCCACGCCAGTGGTTCCGCCAAAGCCGGTGACCCGGCAGAACCAGTTGTAAAACGGCACCGACGCCCAGGCGAGTGCGCCCATGACGACGACGACGCCGACCAGTTGCAGAACCGTTTTCTGGGGTCCCCGAATCGCCATCAGTTCTGCACCTCTGCGCGCGGCGGTTCATAGTCGCCCCGGCTGACCTTTACCACGGTCAGGCCAAAGATGATGACGATCAAAGCCGCCAGCGTCAGGGCCACGCCCAGATTGCGGCCAAAGCGGCGATTGTGCAGTTCGTGTGTCTTACGCAGGCTCATCCCCAGCCCCCCAACCCATAGGGCTTCAGCAGCGCCTCGGCCAGAATCGCGCCGAAATGCAGGAAGAGATAGAGCAGCGATAGCTTGAAGAAACCCCGTTCGGCCTTGAAATTATCGGCCTCTGACGCGTGTTCGTCCCGGCGCGAGATTTTCCAGGCACCGCGCAGGAACAGGGCATTCATGACCAACGCCACCGCCAGATAGACGGGGCCGCCAATGTCAGAAAAGGCCGTGCCGACGGCCAGCAGCGCCAGCAGGGCAGTGTAAACCAGAATGTGAACTCGGGTGGCGCGACGGCCGTGAGTCACGGTCAGCATCGGCACCCCGGCGTCGTCATAATCCGAACGCATGAACAGGGCCAGCGCCCAGAAATGCGGCGGTGTCCACATGAAGGTCAAAGCGAACATCAGCCAGGGTTCGACCGACATAGTGCCGGTAGCCGCGATCCAGCCGATGACGGGCGGGAATGCACCCGCAGCGCCGCCAATCACAATGTTCTGCGGCGTCGAACGCTTGAGCCACATCGTGTAGATGACGACGTAGAAAAAGATGGTGAACGCCAGAAAGGCCCCTGCCAGGATGTTGGTTGCCAGACCCAGCATTACAACGGCGAATCCCGACAGCGTCAGGCCAAAGGCGAGCGCTTCGCCCTCCTGAATCTTGCCGGCGGGGATCGGACGTTTCTTGGTGCGCTTCATCACGCGGTCAATATCGGCGTCCCACCACATGTTCAGCGCTCCGGACGCGCCGCCGCCGATGGCGATGAACAGGATGGCGCAGAATCCCACAAACGGATGCACCGGCACGGGCGCAGCCAGCAAGCCGACCAGAGCCGTGAACACGACAAGAGACATTACGCGCGGCTTCAACAGGGCGAAATAATCGCCAAAGCTGGCCTCGTCCTCGCGGACTGTGCTGGCATTGATGCTTGCGTCGCTCATTTCCGGTCCTTTGGGGGCGAAAGGTGCGCGGAGACCACGCACCCTGCATCATCCTAAATCGGGCGGGTGTCCCCGCCACACCTTACGTCAGTTCGAGGCAACCTGATAGGATTGCGGAATACCCGCGAATTCTTCCTTGGCTTCGGTCAGCCAGCGGTCATATTCCTCTTCGCTCACGACCTTGACCGTGATCGGCATATAGGCGTGGTCCTTGCCGCAAAGTTCGGAGCACTGGCCGAAATAGACGCCTTCCTTGTCCGCCTTGAACCACAGCTGCGCCAGACGGCCCGGTACCGCGTCCTGCTTCACGCCAAAAGAAGGGATGGTCCACGAGTGGATCACGTCAGCACCGGTGACGTCCATCACGACAACCTTGCCGACCGGCACGACGACGGCATTGTCGGTGGCCAGCAGGTATTCATCCTGATTGTATCCATTCTCGGCCAATGCTTCCTTGCCCAGAAGGAAGCTTTCAAAGCCGAAGCCTTCGTCGGTGTATTCATAGCCCCAGTACCACTGGTAGCCGGTGACCTTGATATTGATTTCGCCCTGCGGGATTTCCTGCTGTTTGAACAGCACCGGCAGCGAGAACGATCCGATCAGAACCAGGATCATGATCGGGCCGACCGTCCAGGCGATCTCGACCGGGGTATAGTGCGAAAACTTTGCCGGTGTCGGGTTGGCGCGTTTGTTGAAGCGTACAAAGCTGTACAGCATCAGAAAGCCGACCAGAATACAGATCAATGTGATGATGACCAGAATCAGGCCGTCGAGCGATTGCAGATCGCGGGCGAGTTCCGTCGCGGCCGGCTGAAAGCCCAGTCCGCCGGGGGTCGGTTTACCGATGGTTTCAAGCTCCTGAGCCATGGCGGGCAGGCTGGAAAGGGCGGCGATAAGCCCCGAAAGCGTCAAAGCATTCTTCATTTTCTGTCCTGATCGTTTGATCTTTGCGTCCCTGACAGGGAGGTATGAATCAGGTCGCACCTCTCCCGTTGTCTTTGACCGCGTTAAAAACCATATTCCGGAGACTAGATAAAGCAAAATGCTTGCGTCAAACGGACGCTATTTTTGATCTGGATCAAATCGGAAAGGTTCCGGCCCATGCCCAATGACCCGTTTCGCCCCTTCGAGACCGCGATTCCGCTGGATGAAGCACTGGCGATTTTGCAATCTGCGGCCCTTGGGGCGGATGATGGAGAGCTCTTCGTGGAACGGCGGAAATCCGAGGCGCTGGTGTTTGACGACGGTCGATTGCGGAGCGCGTCCTATGACGCCTCGGAAGGCTTCGGGCTGAGGGCGGTCAAGGGTGAGGTCGCGGGATACGCCCATTCGACCGATGTCTCGATCCCGGCACTGAAACGAGCGGCCGAAACCGCGCGTCTGGCGGTGGGTGCGGGTGGCGGTGTGCTGGCCCAGCCACCGATCGCGACGAACAAGCGGCTTTATAGCGATACCGACCCGATCGAATCGGCAAGTTTTCCGGTCAAGATCGAAACTCTTCGGGACATCGACGCTTTTGCCCGCGATCTGGATTCGCGCGTGGTTCAGGTCAGTGCGGCGCTGGCGGCCTCGATACAGGAAGTGGAGATCTTGCGCCCCGATGGCGTGCATGTGCGAGACGTGCGACCGATGACGCGCTTGAACGTATCGGTAATCGTGGAAAAGGACGGGCGACGCGAAAGCGGCTCTGCCGGGGGCGGCGGGCGTGTAGGTTTGGGCGGGCTGATCGACCCGGCGGACTGGCAGGAAAAGGTGCGCGAGGCGCTGCGCATCGCGCTGGTCAATCTTGAAGCTGTGCCCGCCCCTGCGGGCGTGATGGAAGTGGCGCTGGGGCATGGTTGGCCGGGCATCCTGTTGCACGAAGCCATCGGGCACGGGCTGGAGGGTGATTTCAACCGCAAGGGAAGTTCCGCCTTTGCCGGGCTGATGGGACAGCGGATCGCCTCGAAAGGAGTGACGGTTCTGGATGACGGCACGATCCCCGATCGGCGCGGCTCGATCACCGTGGATGACGAGGGAACCCCGAGTTCACGCACGGTTCTGATCGAGGATGGCATCCTGACAGGCTATATGCAGGATCGTCAGAATGCGCGTCTGATGGGCACCGTATCAACGGGTAATGGTCGGCGACAAAGCTATGCCCACAGCCCGATGCCGCGCATGACCAACACCATCATGCTGGGCGGCGACGCCGATCCGGCAGAACTTGTGGCCGAGATCAAGGACGGTATCTGGGCCGTCGGTTTCGGCGGTGGACAGGTAGACATCACCAACGGCAAGTTCGTGTTCTCCTGCACCGAGGCATACCGGGTGCAGAACGGCAAGATCGGTGCGCCGGTCAAGGGCGCCACATTGATTGGCGACGGGCCTTCGGCGCTGAAGAAGATACGCGGCCTGGGCAACGACATGGAACTGGACCCCGGAATGGGAAATTGCGGCAAGGATGGCCAGTGGGTGCCAGTTGGCGTCGGCCAGCCGACGGTGTTGATGGACGGGTTGACAGTGGGCGGTTCGGCTGCCTGAGGCAGAATCGGACCGGGTTCAGGGTTAATGGCGGGCGGGCTTGATTCGGAGCGCACCAGCGTCGCCCCGCAGGTTTCTGAACGCTGTGGCAATTTGCCAAATCGCTATATTTCAACGCATTGCGGCCCGCTGAGGATAAGAAATCGTGTGAATTGGAATAAATTCTACGCGATTCACCGCCTGTTAAGACCCCGTTGCGTAAACCAGTTTTGCAAACAGGCGGAGCGACGGATGACCGAGAAGCAGCATTCTTCCAATCACCCCCCACTCCCACCCACCACGGAAGAAGACCGGTTTTCGTGGCTCCGTCTTTTGCGCTCGCGCCGGGTCGGGCCGACAACATTTCGGCGCCTGTTGAACGAACATGGATCAGCGCAGAACGCGCTGGCTGCGCTGCCTGAAGTGGCGCGCGCAGCCGGGGTCGAGGGCTATGAAATCTGCCCTCCCGGCGTGATCGAGGCCGAACTCAAGGCCGCAAAAGCCGTGCGCGCACGGCTTTTGTGCCTGGGCGATGCCGCCTATCCCGCATCCTTGACGGATATTCAGGATGCGCCCCCGGTTCTGTGGACGTTGGGCAATGCGGATTTGTTGCGTCGACCCATGATCGCACTGGTCGGGGCCCGCAACTGTTCTTCGCTTGGCACGCGCATGGCGCGCGCACTTGCACACGATCTGGGTGCCGAAGGGTACGTAGTTGTGTCTGGCCTAGCACGTGGCATCGATGCGGCCGCCCATCTGGCGACTTTGGAGACAGGCACGGTCGCGGTTCTGGCTGGCGGTGTCGATGTCGTCTATCCGGCAGAGAATGCGCATCTTGCGATGGATATTGCCCAAAAGGGCCTGCGACTGTCGGAGCAACCCTTGCGCACTACGCCACAAGCGCGGCATTTCCCGCGGCGCAACCGGATCATTTCGGGTCTGGCTCAGGCCGTTGTGGTGGTCGAGGCGGCCGCCAAGTCGGGCAGCCTGATCACCGCGCGCGACGCGCTGGATCAGGGTCGCGAGGTGCTTGCAGTTCCCGGCCATCCGCTGGATGCCCGTGCAGCCGGCTGCAATTTGTTGATCCGGGATGGCGCGCAACTTGTACGCAACGCACAAGACGTGATCGAGGCGCTGCCCAGAGAGAAAGACAACCTGCCGGAATCACCGGCCAGAGACCTTCTGGATGCTCTGCCCCCTGCACCGCCCCAAAAACGCAGCCTTCGGGAAACCGCAAAATTGCATCTTCAGATTCTTGACCGGCTTGGCCCTTCGCCCCTTGCCGAAGACCAGTTGATCCGCGACCTATCCGCCAGTGCGGGCGATGTCGGCCCGGCACTGGTTGATCTGGAACTGGATGGCCGGATACAACGACAACCCGGCGGATTGTTGTCTCGTATCGGCTGAAGGTGCAGTGCCCTACTTTTGTTGTTTCGCAGCCCGTTTGCGGGCTTGCTTTCGCGTTTCAAACCGGCAGGAAATCAGGCTTCAAAGGAACGGATTGACATTCGGCCCTTGCACTCCACATCTTGCACCGCCATAGAAAGCGCCGCATCCGATATACGAGGTTTTCATTTAAATGCCTGTAGTTGTTGTAGAATCCCCAGCCAAGGCCAAAACAATCAATAAGTATCTTGGCCCCAACTACACGGTTTTGGCCTCTTACGGGCACGTTCGCGACCTTCCACCCAAGGATGGATCGGTAGATCCGGACCATGATTTTTCCATGACCTGGGAAGTTGGCGTCGACAGCCGCAAGCATGTCAAGGCGATCGCAGACGCGCTCAAGGATGACAATGCCCTGATCCTTGCCACTGACCCCGATCGCGAGGGCGAGGCTATCAGTTGGCATCTGCAAGAGGCGCTGACCAAGCGGCGCTCGATCAAAAAGGATACGGCGGTCAGCCGGGTTACCTTCAACGCCATCACCAAGGACGCGGTAACCCAGGCGATGCAAAACCCGCGCCAAGTCGACATGCCCCTGGTCGAAGCCTATCTGGCGCGGCGCGCGCTGGATTATCTGGTTGGGTTCAACCTGTCACCGGTTCTTTGGCGCAAACTGCCTGGTGCAAAGTCGGCGGGCCGGGTGCAATCAGTCTGCCTGCGCCTGATCGTCGAGCGCGAGATGGAGATCGAAGCGTTCAAGCCGGTCGAATACTGGTCGGTCAAGGCGCTGTTCGAAACGCCGCGCGGTCAGATTTACGAGGCGCGTTTGGTCACGCTGGCAGGCAAGAAGCTGGACAAGCACGACATTGCCAATGCCACGCAGGCGGAACTGGCGGTGCAGGCCGTCACCAGCCGCGCCCTGACCGTGAATGCGGTCGAGGCCAAGCCTACCGCACGTAACCCCAGCGCACCTTTCATGACCTCGACGCTGCAGCAGGAGGCAAGCCGCAAATTCGGCATGGGCGCGCGTCACGCGATGCAGGTGGCGCAGCGGTTGTATGAGGCCGGCTACATTACCTATATGCGGACCGACGGCATCGACATGGCGCCCGAAGCGGTGGCGGCAACACGCGACACCATCGCGGACCGGTACGGTGCTGAATATGTGTCGGACAACCCGCGCATCTACAAGAACAAAGCCAAGAACGCCCAGGAAGCACACGAATGTATCCGCCCGACGGATATGAACCGCGACGCCAAGGCGCTGAAGGTCACGGATGAGGATCAGCGCAAGCTGTATGACCTGATCTGGAAACGCACCATTGCCTGCCAGATGGCAGCGGCGCGACTGGAGCGGACGACGGTCGAGATCGGCTCGGACGACGGCCAGGTCGGGTTGCGGGCCACCGGCCAGGTCGTTCTGTTCGACGGATTCATGCGCGTTTATGAAGAGGGCCGCGACGATGTGGCTGACGAGGATGACAAACGCCTGCCCCAGATCATGCGGGGCGACAAGGCCGTCTTTGCCCGCGAGTCTCTGTCCGATCAGTTCGTCAAGGCGACCGGCGAGACGCAGGTGACCGAAGGCGCAAAGGTCGCCAAAGAGGCGATCCTGTCCGAAAACGAAGCGGTTCTGGCGCTGCAACACCACACCCAACCTCCGCCGCGCTATACCGAGGCGACCTTGGTCAAGAGGATGGAAGAGCTGGGCATCGGGCGTCCGTCGACCTATGCCTCGATCGTGACCACGATTCAGGACCGTGAATATGTGCGCAAGGACAAGAACCGACTGATCCCCGAGGAAAAGGGGCGGATCGTCACCATCTTCCTGCTGAACTTCTTCCGCCAGTATGTTGGATACGAGTTCACCGCGAATCTGGAAGAGCAACTGGATGATGTCAGCGCCGGTGATCGTGACTACAAGGATCTGCTGGGCAAGTTCTGGCGCGATTTCTCGGCAGCGATTGGCGAAACATCCGAATTGCGCATCTCGGAAGTGCTGGACAAGCTGGACGAGGCATTGGCGCCACAGCTTTACCCCCCGCGTGAGGATGGGTCCGACCCGCGTATCTGCCCGAAATGCGGTCTGGGGCAATTGCACCTTAAAACCTCGCGCACTGGCGGGTTCGTGGGCTGCGGCAACTATCCGGAGTGTACCTATACACGGCCCATCGCCGGTGAAGGCGCAGAAGGCGACGAACAATTGCTGGGCGAGGACGCCGGGGATGAGATCTGGCTGAAATCCGGTCGCTTTGGGCCGTATGTTCAGCGAGGCGAACCCACGCCCGAGAACAAGAAGCCTCCGCGCGCATCGCTTCCACGCGGCTGGAGCAAGGATGACATGGATCTGGACAAGGCGCTGACGCTTCTGTCCCTGCCCCGCCAGATCGGTGAGCACCCCGAAGGCGGCATGATCACCTCGAACTTCGGGCGTTTCGGCCCCTATCTGATGCATCAACTGGCCGATGAAGCCAAGCCAGTCTACGCCAACCTGAAAGACCCCAACGACGTGTTCGAGATCGGGATGAACCGCGCGGTGGAGTTGCTGGCCGAAAAGCGCGCCAATCCCGCAGGGCGCGGCAGGACCGCCGCCAAGCCGCTGAAGGAGTTGGGCGAACATCCTGACGGTGGCCCGATCAACGTGATGGAAGGCCGCTATGGCCCCTACGTGAAATGGGAGAAGGTGAACGCAACCCTGCCCAAGGGTACGGAACCTGCCGATGTGACGCTGGAGATGGCCGTGAAACTGGTGGCCGAAAAAGCGGCCAAGAAGAGTGGCAAAAAGAAAGCGCCGACCAAGAAAAAGGTGGCAAAGAATCCCAGTTCCAAGTGAAAGTCGCAGGCCCGGTTTTCATGCCGGGCCGCGTCATTACGTATAAATACCTTTCCCCCATGCATTCATTGACTTCCCCGTGACGCGACGGCACAACCTGCGGCATCACCAAGTCATTGGGGGGAGTTTTCCATGAAAAAAGTCTATGCCAATGCCGCCGAGGCGCTGGACGGTTTGCTGCATGACGGGATGTTCATCGCGGCGGGCGGTTTCGGCCTATGCGGCATTCCCGAGCTGCTGCTGGACGCGATCAAAGAATCCGGCGTCAAGGATCTGACCTTTGCTTCGAACAACGCAGGCGTTGACGATTTCGGTATCGGCATCCTGCTGCAGACCCGACAGGTGAAAAAGATGATCAGCTCGTATGTAGGCGAAAACGCCGAATTCATGCGTCAGTACCTGAGCGGTGAGCTGGAGCTTGAATTCAATCCCCAAGGCACCTTGGCGGAACGCATGCGCGCCGGCGGCGCGGGCATCCCAGGCTTTTACACAAAGACCGGCGTCGGCACGGTGATTGCCGACGGCAAGGAGCACAAGGATTTCAACGGCGAGACCTATATTCTGGAAAACGGCATCTTTGCCGATCTCGCCATTGTCAAGGCGTGGAAGGCCGACGACACCGGCAACCTGATCTTTCGCAAGACGGCGCGCAACTTCAATGTGCCTGCCGCGACCTGTGGAAAGATCTGCGTGGCCGAGGTCGAGGAAATCGTCCCACGCGGCGAGCTGGACCCCGATTGCATCCATCTGCCCGGCATCTATGTGCACCGCATCATTCAGGGGCAGCACGAAAAGCGCATCGAACAACGCACCACCCGCAAGAAGGAGGACGCATAATGCCCTGGGACCGCAATCAGATGGCCGCCCGCGCGGCGGAAGAGCTGGAAGACGGCATGTATGTGAACCTCGGCATCGGGATTCCGACGCTGGTGGCGAACTATGTGGGAGACAAGGATATCACCCTGCAATCGGAAAACGGCATGCTGGGCATGGGCCCCTTCCCTTACGAGGGCGAAGAGGACCCCGACCTAATCAACGCGGGCAAGCAGACGATCACCGAACTGGCCCGCACCGCCTATTTCGACAGCGCCACCTCGTTCGCGATGATCCGGGGCGGCAAGATTGCTGCCGCGATTCTGGGCGCAATGGAAGTCGATGAGAAAGGCGATCTTGCGAACTGGATGATCCCCGGCAAGCTGGTCAAGGGCATGGGCGGCGCCATGGATCTGGTCGCGGGCGTCGGTCGGGTCATCGTGGTGATGGATCACACCAACAAGCATGGCGACAGCAAAGTGCTCAAGGAATGCACCCTGCCACTGACCGGTAAGGGCGTGGTGGACCGGATCATAACCAACCTCGGCGTTCTGGACGTGGTCGAAGGCGGGTTGAAGATCGTCGAGCTGGCCGATGGTGTCTCGGATGAAGAGATGCGCGCCGCCACCGAGGCGACAATCGTCAACTGACCGGATAGGAAAATCGAAAAGGCCCGCCAGGTTTCGGCGGGCCTTTTTCATTGCATGGCGGCAAAGACGCAGCCGTCCGAGATAAGTTCGGGCGGCGTCGAACAAAGACCGCGCGCGATCTGGAATGCCGCCAGCACCTTGGGAACATAGTCTCGTGTTTCGGCGTAAGGCGGCACGCCCTGGTGTTTGCGCACCGCGCCTTCGCCCGCGTTATACCCGGCCAGCACCAGAATCGGGTCGTTGCCGAACTCGTTCATCAGCCAGTTCAAATATTTCACCCCGCCGGCGATGTTCTGACCCGGCACAAGACTGTCGCTGACCCCGAACCGCTTGGCCGTCGCGGGCATAAGCTGCATCAGCCCCTGCGCCCCCGCTGAACTGACCGCATCGGCGCGACCGGCGGATTCGACCGATATCACCGCCAGAACAAGTGCGGGTGAGACATTGGTACCGACGGTCGAGCGCAGGATATCGATGCCGCGCTCTCTTGCTATGTCCTGCAGCGCCTGCAGGCGCGGCCCGCCGACGCCAATGCTGGTGAGCGCGCGAAACGCCTCGTCCAACCGCCCTGCCCCCGCCTTGGCGAGGTCCGGAGAAACCTTTTCCCAAAACCGGTTGTAGCGCCCCGCCTTGCTGGGCGGTTTCACGTCGGGTGCTGGTTCGGCCCGTGCGATGACGGTGGGAATATCCAATGTCCCGCCTGTGCTTTTGGCAAAGGGACGCGCGGCATGTTCTTCGGGTGTGATCTGCACGGTCACCTTGGGCCGCGATCCGGGGAGCGGCGCCTTTATTCTTTTCAGCGCGCCACCTGCGGCGGGCTCGTTTGCATGCCCCGTAACAGCGCCAAAGGCCAGAATCGCTAACGCGCCGGCGCATACTCTTGCTTTCCGGAGGTTCATCTGCCTGCCTCATGTATTGTTTTTCTGAGTTTTGTCGCCGAATCCTGCCGTCAAAGCCAGAATTTCGCAACGAATTGGGGCGGTTTTGCCCAAATTGATACCAAATTGCATCGCACCTCAGGGACTCAACCAGTTGGCGACATATTTTTTATATTTACTTTCAATGCCTTATGAGAAAAATGATCGAAAAGTTAACCTCTGGGCGAAAATTTCGCGATTTGGCCCAATTCCTGCCACGGGCCAAGGGCAAAACTATTCCCATACCGCGACGGACATGAACCGATGAGAGGTGGTTCTAAGACGACGCCGAGGTAGTTTTAGTTTGATCCTTAGGAGGGACATGACATGATCAAGTTCATCAAGAACTTCCGCAAAGACGAAGACGGCGCCGTAACCGTTGACTGGGTTGTGCTGACCGCAGCCGTGGTTGCTTTGGCCGCAATCGCATACAACCAGATCTCCGCAGGCACCAGCACCATCGCCGGCAACATCAGCACCGCGCTGTCCAGCGTTTCGGTCAATACCGGTGGTATCAGCGGTGGCGGCACCACGCCGTAAGCTGAATTCAGTCTGACTTAGAAATTCAAGGCCGCGCCTCGTCAGCCAAGGTGCGGCCTTTTTCAGTCAAGCAAGAGGTGGCATCATGTTTGCCGTTCTCGAGAAATTCAAATCCTCCGAAGATGGAGCCGTAACTGTCGACTGGGTTGTCCTAACAGCCGCAGTTGTAGGCCTGGCCGCCATTGCCTATTCCGCGGTGACCGGACCCACCGGAACCGTTGGTGAAAGAATTGGCGGTGCGCTCTCATCTATCAGCGTAACCACGGGCGGTATCAGCGGTGGTGGCGCCACAAATCCATAAGCCGAAACTTTCAAATTCCCATGTCGCGAGACTGCGTCCCGGATACGAAGACAATTACTATTAGCGTAGCGAGAGGGCATCGTGTTCACAAAGCTTACTGAATTCGTTTCCGGCGAAGACGGAGCCGTGACAGTCGACTGGGTCGTTTTGACTGCTGCCGTTGTCGCGCTGGCGGCCATCGCCTTTTCCGCAGTCACCGGACCGACGGGTACAGTGGGTGAAAAAATTGGCCAGGCGCTTTCTGACGAACAAGTCAGCACCGGCCTAAATCCGATCCAATAAAAACAAGCGATCTGCACGTCAGACCGGCTAATTCCGAATTCGGGACAAATTGCAATCCCACAGATTTTGTCCCTGTTTTCGACACAATTACCATTTACCGTTCTTCAATAGCAGCAGGGGTGTGCTGACACTGCATTCCCGAATAAGCGAATAAGAGGTGCAGATATGAGGGTCGTCTTCGGGCTTGTCCTTATCGTTGGTGTGGCGCTGGCCGGTGGCGCAGTCATGTTGGCCAAGAATTATATCACAGCATACCAGGCTGAATTGGCTAAAGAACGGCAGGCGCGCGCACTGATTGTTCCCACTGTGGATGTCATCGTTGCAAACAAGGCGCTGAAGTATGGACAGCAATTGAACAAAGACGACGTTCGTATCGTCAAGTGGCCGGAAAATGCCATTCCCGAGGGCACCTTTACTGATCCCGCCTCTCTGTTCCCAACTGACGAATCCGACAATCGCTATGTTTTGCGCGCGATGGAAAAGGACGAGGCCATCATGGCCGTAAAAGTGACCAATCCCGGCGAGGATGCAGGGCTGACATCGCAACTTTCCAGGGGAATGCGCGCTTTTGCGATTCGCGTGGACGTGGCTTCGGGCGTGTCGGGGTTTCTGCGACCGGGTGACAACGTGGACGTTTACTGGACCGGACGAAACGTCGATTCGGTAGAAGGCGGGCGCGGTGAAATAACCCGACTGATCCAAGCCAACATCCAGGTCATCGCCGTCGACCAAACCGCCGGGAAGGATCTGACCGGGGCGACGATTGCACGTACCGTCACGGTCGCCGCGACACCTGAACAGATCGCTTCGCTTGCACAGGCCCAGAATACCGGCAGCATGTCCCTGGCACTGGTTGGCGCTGGCGACGAGACGGTAACGGCGTCGGTCGAGGTCAATCAGCGAACTCTTCTGGGACTTGGTGAAATCGAGGCAGCACCGGAAGTCGTTCAAGAAGAAGTCTGCACGGTTCGAAACCGGCGCGGCGCCGAGATTGTCGTCATAGAGATTCCCTGCACAAACTGACAGAATTTCAAAAAGTTAACAGATGGAGGCCGCGCAGTTGCGCGGCCTTCGCGTTTTGGTTGTTGCCGATTCCCCACATAAAGAAAACTCCGGAAACCATTGATTATTGCAATAAAACCGGAACTCACGCACAGTAACTGAAAAGCATGGGCATAAGACCCGAAACGAGGCGTGATCGGAAAGGCAGGTCACATGAAAATTAGTTCCTGGATCAAACCGGCCCTGCTGGGGCTGGCAATAGTTTTGGCCCCCGTCGGTACATCCGCGTGGGCGCAAGACCTACGCGTAGTCAAGAACGGCACAGCGGAAACGCTGGACGTTCCGATGAACCGCGCAATCGTAGTTGAAAGCGAAGAGCCATTCGCCGAGCTCAGCATCGCGAATGCTGGCATTGCGGATATTTCGTCACTGTCGGACCGCACTATATATGTGCTCGGCAAATCGCCCGGCTTGACAACCCTGTCGCTGTTCGATGGCGGTGGTAACCTGATCACGAACGTCAAGGTTCGGGTTGCACCGGATGTCACCGAGTTCAAAGAGCGTCTGCAGCAGATCCTGCCCGGAGAGCGGATCGAGGTGCGCACGGCCAATGACGGTATAGTCCTGTCCGGCACGATTTCAAGCTCGGCCAAGCTGGCCCGTGCGCTTGAGTTGGCGGAACGTTACGCCCCGGAACGGGTTTCCAACCTGATGAGCGTGGGTGGCGTACAGCAGGTGATGCTGAAAGTCCGCTTTGCCGAGATGCAACGTTCGGTGTCAAAGGCACTGGGAGCTTCCTGGGGTGTTGGCGGAACCGACGTCACTGCAGGTACCGGCACACTTAACACGGCTGGTGCTTTGAACCTCGCTCTGGGTAATCTGACCGGTGGGGTAAACCAAATTCCCATATCGCAGACTAACAGCGGAGCCTTCCTTTTCGGCTTTGGCGCGGGATCGACCCAGGTCCGCCTGCTGATCGAAGCACTGGAACAGAAAGGTGCCGTGCGCACGCTGGCAGAACCGAATCTTTCGGCGCTGTCGGGGCAAGAGGCCAACTTCCTTGCGGGTGGCGAGTATCCGATCCCGGTTCAGCAGGAAGAGGGCGTGACAACGATCGAATACAGACCGTTTGGCGTCGAGATGAAGTTTGTTCCGCGCGTCGTGGATGGCGACCTGATCAACCTCGAGATGGTGGCCGGTGTCTCGGCACTGGATCCGAACAACTCGATCACGATCAGCGGCTTCAACATCCAGTCTTTCATCAAGCGCGAAACCGCAACCACTGTGGAGCTGCGTGACGGTGAAAGCTTTGCAATTGCCGGCCTGATTTCTGATGATTTCCAGGACAGCAACACGCAATTGCCCTGGCTTGGCGATGTGCCTGTGCTTGGCGCACTGTTCCGCAGCACCAGTTATCAGCGGAACCAGACCGAGCTGGTCATCATCGTGACCGCACATCTGGTGTCGCCGACGATTGGTGAGGCGCTGACCCTGCCAACCGACCGTGTCAAACCGCCGAGCGAGGCCGACCTGTTCCTGAACGGTCTTACCACGCGCACCGAGCGCCCCGGTAGTGGCGCGGCTTCGGAGGTCGCCAAGCAGGATTTCACCGGCTCTTACGGCTACGTTCTGGATTGATTGGAAGGATGGGACCAATGCAAAACAAGGTACTCACCCTGGGTCTGATGCTGGCCGTCGCAGCCTGCGGACGCGAAGCGGGGTATGATGTCGACACCGGCACATTCGGAAACGCGACACTTAACAACGTTCAGGTCATGAACGGCGAACGCAGCTATGGTCAGATCCTGGCCGAGCGGTTTGCGCAAGAAGTGCCGAATCAGATCAACTTTGCCTTTGACAGCGCCCAACTGGACGCAACAGCGCAGCAAATCCTGCTGCAACAGGCAGATTGGATCAAACAGTTCCCCGAAGTTCGCTTCCGGGTCTACGGTCACACTGATCTGGTTGGATCGCCCTCTTACAACAACAGCCTGGGCCTGCGTCGTGCGCAAGCTGCCGTCAATTTCTTTGCGCGGCAGGGCATCTCGCGCTCACGTCTTGAGGCCGTTGTTTCTTATGGCGAAACTCAGCCGCTCGTGCAGACAACGGATCGTGACCGCCGCAACCGTCGCACGGTAACTGAAGTATCCGGGTTCGTCAGTCGGCACGCAAACGTTCTGGACGGCAAATACGCCAGGATCGTGTACCGTGAATACATCAGCAGCGCTGTACCGCCGTCCCCGCTGCGCACTGGTAGCTATACCGGTGCCATTGAGGCGGGACAATAATTGGCATTGGGCGACATAGTCGCCCAATTCCCTACAATTAATTCGTTTCGGCCCCAATCTCGCCCAACTTCACAGCAATCTTGTCATCAATATGTGATCTGCGGGCGGATTCGACCGCAATCGGGCGATCTCAGGCCAGACTAGGCGCAATGCTGATCCTCTGACCTGCGCTCACGCAACAAAGGATCTTATTGATGAGCAGCGATTCGCCGCATTCCGAGGAAAACACGCTCCGGGCCTGCACCGTCAGCCGCGATGTTCAGAATTTCGATCTGCTTATCGAAGACATGGAAGTGGTAATGGGCGAAAGCTGGGGCGATCTTGGCTTTTCCGAAGCCTTTGCCTTTCTCGAACAACCCGAGGCCGAAACGCTTGAATTCATTGCGCTCGCAATTGACGGCGACGACGAAAACGACCTTGACCGGTTGAGCGAGATCATCGTTCTGGCCAAGTCGCGCAGCATCAAGGTCATCCTGATCGCCGAAGATGTAACACCGGCTGCTCTTCACAAGCTTTTGCGGCAAGGCGCCGACGAGTTTGTCCCCTACCCCCTGCCCGAAAACGAACTCCAGGAGGCGATAACCAGAATCAGAAAGCCCGAGCCCAAGCTCGTGGCGCAAGGTTCATCGCCGCAACTGGACGCTCAAGACTCGAAAGAAGGCGCTCTTCTGGTTGTTCACGGTCTGGCGGGCGGTGTCGGTGCGACTACGCTGGCAGTTAATCTGGCCTGGGAGTTGGCCAACGTATCCAAAAAAGATGCGCCGAGCGTATGTCTTCTGGATCTCGATCTGCAATTTGGCACTGTCTCGACCTATCTCGACCTTCCCCGTCGTGAAGCGGTGTTCGAGATGCTTTCCGACACTGCGTCAATGGATGAAGACGCCTTTGGTCAGGCGCTTCAGACCTATGAAGACAAGCTACAGGTCCTGACCGCTCCTGCTGATCTGGTTCCGCTCGACATCATCACGCAGGAAGACGTTCAGCGTGTCATCAACATTGCGCGCGCACATTTTGACTATGTGGTCGTGGATATGCCGACCACCCTGGTCCACTGGTCGGAAACTGTCTTGCAGGCCGCGCACGTCTATTTTGCATTGATCGAGCTGGACATGCGGTCGGCGCAGAACGCTTTGCGCCTGAAACGCGCCCTGCAATCCGAGGATCTGCCATTCAACAAACTGCGATTTGCCTTGAACCGCGCCCCGAAATTCACGGATCTGACCGGCAAAAGCCGTGTCAAACGTATGGGCGAAAGCCTGGGCATCTCCATCGACCTGCAATTGCCTGACGGTGGCAAGCCGGTCATGCAGGGCGGCGATCATGGGCTGCCGCTCGCCTCATCAGCGGCGAAGAATCCGCTGCGCAAGGAAATCTCGAAACTGGCCGAATCGTTGCATGCCCTGGGCAGCAACGACGCAGAAGCCGCCTGATAGCAACCTGAGGGGGATCCGCTGTGTTTTCCAGGTACAAAAAGCAACCGGGAGCTGTGCCGGTCAGTGCGAAAGAGCAAAACCCCAATACATCAACCGAAACCCAAAAGTCCGAGGCTGCGCCAAAGGCATCGATGCGGAAACCCGTTCAATTGCGCCCGGCGGTCGCCGGGAGCTCTGATCGGGATCGAAAGCGCAAGGAACGGTTGGGTGAGCTCAAGATTGAGCTTCACCGCGAGTTGCTGGAAAACCTGAACCTTGCCGCGCTTGAACGCGCCTCGGAAGCAGAACTGCGAACCGAAATCAGCTCGATTGCCAGCGAAATCCTGGAACAACAGAGCGTCGTTCTCAATCGCGAGGACCGGGCGCAACTGAACAAGGAACTGTATGACGAAGTCAAAGGGCTTGGCCCACTCGAGACGCTTTTGCAGGATGATTCAATCAGCGATATTCTGGTGAACGGCCCACAGCAAGTTTTTGTCGAACGGTTCGGCAAGCTTGAGTTGAGCGACATCTCGTTCAAAGACGAAAAACACCTGATGCGGATTATCGACAAAATCGTGTCCGCCGTGGGTCGTCGCGTCGATGAATCTAACCCTTATGTTGACGCCCGTCTTGCCGATGGTTCGCGTTTCAATGCGATGGTCCCGCCAATTGCGGTTGACGGGTCGCTGGTTTCCATCCGGAAATTCAAGAAAGACAAGCTGAACATCGACGATCTAGTGACTTTCGGTGCTTTTACCGAAGAAATGGCGGCCTATCTGCAGGCAGCGGTCGCCACCCGTCTGAACGTGATCGTATCGGGTGGTACAGGTTCGGGTAAAACCACCACCCTCAATGCGCTCTCCAGCTTCATCGACAATTCTGAACGTATCCTGACTATCGAGGACACGGCGGAACTTCAGCTGCAGCAGACCCATGTGGGCCGAATGGAAAGCCGCCCGCCCAACGTCGAAGGCAAAGGTGAGGTCAGCCCGCGGGACTGCCTGAAAAACGCCCTGCGTATGCGTCCCGACCGAATTATCGTCGGTGAAACGCGCGGCGCCGAGGTGATCGACATGTTGCAGGCCATGAACACCGGTCACGACGGTTCGATGACGACAATCCATGCCAACTCTGCCCGTGATGCGGTTTCGCGTTTGGAAAACATGATCGCCATGGCAGGAATCGAGATGCCGATCAAGGCGGTTCGCAGCCAAATCGCCTCAGCCGTGAACCTGATCGTACAGGCCAGCCGTTTGCAGGACGGCTCGCGCCGGATGACGTCGATCACAGAAATTACCGGTATGGAAGGCGATGTGATCTCGATGCAGGAGATTTTCCGCTTTCAGCGTGTCGGGTTAACGCCCGAGAACAAGATTATCGGACATTTCACGGCAACGGGCGTGCGCAGTCACTTTTCCGAGCGGTTCCGCCTTTGGGGCTTTGATCTGCCGCCGTCCATCTACGACCCAACCACGATGTGAGGATCACGCCATGCAACTCAGCCTGGAGCCGTTCATTTATGGCGCCATATTCATAGGCGTCCTGTTTTTGGTTGAAGGTCTGTACTTGGTGGCCTTTGGCAAGTCGATCAGTCAGAACAGCCGCGTGAACCGCCGGTTGGAGATGCTCGACAAGGGGCAAGGGCGCGAACAGGTACTTGAGCAGCTGCGCAAGGAAATGCAGCAGCACATGAAGACCAAGTCCATTCCGCTCTATTCCCTTTTGTCCGAGAAGGCGCAGAAAGCTGCAATCGCGTTCACGCCCACGCAGCTGATCATGATCATGGTCTTTGTGTCGGCATTCGCTTTTGTAGCACTCAGCGTCGGGACCAACACTGAAACACCGGTTCGCGCCGCCATATCGGTCGTCTTCGGAGTGGGTGGGGTCTACTTGTGGGTCAACCACAAGGCCAAGAAACGTATGAACCTCATCGAAGAGCAACTGCCCGACGCGGTTGAGCTGATGGTTCGGTCGCTGCGCGTGGGCCACCCCTTTGTATCGGCCATCCAGATCGTCGCAAAAGAGGTCGGCGACCCGATCGCCACCGAGTTCGGCATCATCGCGGATGAAAGCGCATATGGCCGCGACGTTGGCGAAGCCCTCAAGGAAATGGCACAGCGCCTCGACATGCAGGATCTCCGCTTTCTTGCCGTCGCTGTCTCAATTCAGCAGCAATCCGGCGGTAACCTAGCCGAAATTCTTGCTGGTCTGGCAAAAGTAATCCGCGCGCGGTTCCGCCTGTTTCGGCGGGTCAAGGCGATCACAGCCGAAGCGCAATGGTCCGGCAAGTTCTTGTCGGCGTTTCCGTTGTTCTGTCTGATGTTCATCATGGTAAAGGACCCGCACTACTATGACGTGGTTCTCGATCACCCTTGGTTCATTCCGGCATGTTTCTTCGTCGGTATCATGCTGACGCTCAACCTGTTCGTTATGCGCGCGCTGACGAACATCAAAGTGTAAGGGGGCCGACATGGAATTCCTGACCAAGATCAATGACCTGCTGACCGAGCACCTTGGTGAGTTCGGCCCTCTGATCGCAGTTGGCGTGCTTGGGTTGTTCATGATCCTTCTGACGGTTCCGGTTCTTTTGAACCAGAAAGAAGACCCCCTCAACAAACTCAAGCGCGACACCGCACCGAAAGCGCCTCCAAAAGGTAAAAAAGATCAACTGCGCCAAGCTGGCCGCAACGAGCAGCTTGAAAAATTCGCGGGATTCCTGGAGCCGAAAGACGCCGAAGAGTTATCCGCGATCCAACTCAAGCTGCGTCAGGCTGGTTATCGTTCGAAGGACTCTGTACGATTCTTCCATTTCGCACAATTTGCGTTAGGGATTCTTGGGTTACTAATCGGAACACTGTTTGTCACCGTTTTGGCAAGCGGGCAGGAATTCAGCGGACAACAGATAGCCATCCGCCTTCTCACCCCTGGGTTCATCGGTTACTTCTTGCCGAAATACTGGATCACCCGCCGGGTCGCGACCCGCAAAGAGAATATAACCTCCGGATTTCCGGACGCGCTGGACATGATGCTGGTCTGCGTCGAAGCGGGTCAGTCGCTTGATCAGGCGATTGTCCGTGTCGCAGCAGAGATGCACGTCTCCTACCCTGAGATTGCCGAAGAGTTCGAGATTGTCGCCCACGAATTGAAGGCGGGAAAGGAAAAGGACAGGGTTCTCAGGGACATGGGCACACGTTGCGGGGTTCAAGACGTATCGTCCTTCGTTACGGTGATGATCCAATCGGCGACCTTTGGCACTTCGATCGCGGAAGCCCTGCGCGTTTATGCCGATGAAATGCGCGACAAACGCGTCATGCGCGCCGAAGAGGCCGCAAACAAGTTGCCAACGAAAATGACCCTTGCCACAATGATGCTGACGGTTCCGCCGCTGTTGGTCATTCTGGTCGGCCCCTCGGCTCAAGGCATCGCGAATCTGAAAAACATCGGCGCAGGCAACTGATAATGTTCAAACCGGGCGTGGGCGGGCCCAGATCTCTATGCAGAAAGTTAGCGGTCATCGCCATTTTGACAGCGATGACCGCTTGCGCGTCCAATAGCCTGCCCGACACACCTTACCCACCCGGTTTTGATCCATGGGGCGAAGAGGTAGAACCTCTGATCGTGGCGCATCGTCTTATGGAATCCGGTGAATACGAATTGGCCCTGAACGCCTTTTCCCGTGCGGCCCTGAAGGAAGGGATGACAACCGAGATCGTAACCGGCATGGGTACGGCCAATCTGGGGTTGGGGCGTCTCGGACAATCCGAGAAACTGCTCAGGCGAGCGGTCGAAGAGGCCCCGGACTGGCCTGAGGCCTGGAACAACCTTGGTGTAGTTCTGGTGGAAACCCGACAGTATCCCGAGGCCGCATTGGTGTTCAAGAAGGCTTATGCGCTGGACAATGGCGAAAGTGACGCAATACGCGACAATTTACAGTTAGCTCTCGCAAAAATGGAAAATCCTGTTACCATCTCCGAAAAAGAAGAATTCAAACTGGTGCAGCGGGGACAGGGCGATTTTGTCCTGCGCAGAACACCATGATCGAGGCAAGAGCAGTAAGGGACGCAAAAATGCGCCACTCCATCCTGATTCCAAGCATGCTTGCATGCGGGCTGACGCTGGCAGCCTGCGCAGATAAAGGCGAGGAAACCGTCGACAAGACCCTGCAGGACATCAATGTCATCGACGAAACCAACCTCAACGACGTCATGTTGAGCGTCGCAGACCCGAATGAGGCGGTCGCATATTTTCAGCGGGCATCGGCGGCCAATCCCGACCGCGCTGACCTACAACGCGGTCTCGCCTATTCCTTGGGTCGTGCAAAACGCAGCACCGAAGCCGCTGCCGCCTGGTCCAAGTTGGTGAAGATGAACGGGTCGACCACCGAAGACAAGGTCAGCTACGCCGACGCTTTGATCCGTTCTGGCGACTGGGCCAAAGCGGAAAGCACTCTGGACACGATCCCGCCGACGCATGAAACTTTCAGCCGCTACCGTCTTGAGGCGATGGTGGCCGACGCGAACAAGGACTGGAAACGCGCGGACTCGTTTTATGAAACCGCTATCGGGCTGACGACACGTCCAGCCGGAGTGATGAACAACTGGGGATACTCCAAGTTGACGCGCGGCCAATATGCCGAAGCAGAACGCCTGTTCAACGAGGCGATCAAGCACGATAAATCCCTGTTCACCGCCAAGAACAATCTGGTTCTGGCGCGTGGAGCACAACGCAACTACGCCCTCCCCGTTGTTCCGATGGATCAGGTCGAGCGGGCAACCCTGCTGCACACGATGGCCCTGTCGGCAATCAAGCAGGGTGACGTGGAAACCGGCAAAACCCTGCTACGCGACGCAATCTCAACCCATCCGCAACACTTTGAAGAAGCCGTAAGATCGCTGGACGCGTTGGAGAGCGCCTGAGCAATGGAAATTCCTTCGACGGCAGCAATTTGGTTCTTGCCATTTGTGCTGCCGGTTTGCCTGTACGTTGCCTTTACCGATCTGCGCGAGATGAAGATCAAGAACCAGGCGAATACGGCGCTATGCGGGATCTTTATCGTCGTTGGCCTCATCGCCCTCCCCATGTGGTCTGGTGATTGGCCGACCGGCACAGTTGGTCCTTTTACATTCTCGCTACCCGTCTATGTCTGGCAACTTCTCCATCTGCCGGTCGTGTTGCTGATCGGGTTCCTTCTGAACGCGGGCGGAGCGGTCGGGGCTGGTGACGCCAAGTTCGCCGCTGTCGCAGCCCCGTTTGTCTGGACCTCAGATATCAGGCTGGTTTTGGCCATTCTGGCGGCAGGTTTGCTGGGGGCATTCTTTACCCACCGACTGGCCAAATACACAGCCCTGAGGCGTATCGCGCCAGAATGGAAAAGCTGGGAGGCGGGCAAGCTCTTTCCCATGGGGCTGACTCTGGCCGGAAGCCTGTCCATTTACTTGATTCTGGGAACGATTTATGGGGCGTGAGTGATCATCGACACGCCCCGGCTCTGCCTTTGTGCTGCCACATTGCTGGGCCAGTTTTACCCCGTGCGGTTCCACCCGCGAAACAATACCGGCGAATCTGAACGAACGAGCACCGCTCATGAACATGCAGACCACCACCGTTATGGCCCCACCGCCCCCCAAGGGGCTGGCGGAAATGAAACTTCCACTGGTCATGATGCGGGACATTCTTCTCAAGACCATCTTCCGCAAAAACGTCAACATGGTCACCGAGATTGCCGAGGCCATTTGCCTGCCGGGGTCCGTGACCCAGGAACTGGTGGATATTGCACGAGAGCAGAAATTGCTGGAAGCAACCGGCACCCTCGTCGCCAATGCCGGCAACGAGATGGGGTACCAGTTGACCGACGCAGGCAAGGCACGGGCGCTGGATGCACTCAGCCAGTCGGAGTATTTCGGTGCGATGCCGGTGCCGCTGGACGTTTATCGCGAACAGGTCAAGCGCCAGTCGATTCGCAATATTCAAGTGACCCGGGAACAGCTCGTCAACGCGATGGGGCATCTGGTTTTGCCAGACAGTTTGCTGGATCACCTTGGCCCTGCGGTCAGCGCCGGCAGGTCGATCCTGATGTATGGCCCCCCGGGCAACGGTAAGTCCTCCATCTCAAACGGTATTCGCGATGCCTTAGGCGATCATGTCTATGTTCCCCGCGCCATAGAATATGCCGGTCAGGTGATCACGGTCTATGACCCGATCGTGCACAACCTGATCGAACAGGAAACGGACGATCCTAACAGCCTGCGCCGCCGCAAGCGTTTCGACACCCGTTATGTGATGTGCGAAAGACCGACGGTGATTACCGGCGGTGAACTGTCGCTCAGCATGCTGGATCTGGTCTATAACCCAACTGCGCGCACCTATCAGGCGCCGCTTCAGCTGAAATCGACCGGGGGTATCTTTATCGTCGACGACCTTGGCCGCCAAACCGAACCGCCGCAGGCGTTGGTCAACCGCTGGATCGTACCGCTTGAAGAAAACAAAGATATTCTCGGCCTGCAATCCGGTGAAAAATTCGAAGTTCCCTTCGACACGCTGGTGATCTTTTCAACCAACTTTCACCCGAATGAAATCTTCGACATGGCGGCCTTGCGCCGGATCTTCTTCAAGATCAAGATCGATGGCCCGAACCAGGAGAATTTCCTGAAGATCTTTGCCATGGTTGCCCGCAAGCGCGGCATGCCACTGGATGAGTCGGCGCTGGTTCATCTGCTCAAGGTCAAGTATCCGACGATCAACAACATCTATGCGAACTATCAACCGATCTTTTTGATCGACCAGATGATTGCCATCTGCGAGTTCGAGGGTATTCCCTATCAAATGTCGCCAGAACTGATCGACCGGGCCTGGGCCAACATGTTCGTGAGGGACGAAGAGATCGTCAAATGATCGGTCTGGCCGGTTGCGGCCGCATGGGCGCTCCGATGCTCGCCGCCCTGCGCCGCGCTGGCTTTGACGCCCGGGGATTCGATATCCGTGATCCGGCCGAGTTCGGGGTGTTGCAGCCTTTTGTTACCAATGACGCGACCGCGTTTGGGCAGGGTTTGCACACCTTGCTGACTGTTGTTCGGGACGTACCGCAAACTGAGGATGTTCTGTTTGAGTCTCAGGGTTTTGTCGATGCACCCGGTCTGCGCCGGATCATCCTGTGCTCGACGCTCTCTCCTCGATACGTGCGTGAATTGCGCGAGCGGGTTCCCGACAGGATCAGCCTGATCGACGCCCCGATGTCGGGGGCGCAGATCGCCGCGCAAGAGGCGCGGTTGTCTTTTATGCTGGGTGGTAACGCTGGGGATCTGGACGCAGCGCAGCCGTTGTTTGACGCCATGGGTAGGCATTATCACCGTATGGGGCCATACGGCATGGGGATGCAGGCCAAGGTTCTCAACAACCTTCTGGCGGCCTCAAACACGGCGATCACACGGCTGGTTCTGGACTGGGCACACCAAGCCGGGCTGGACCAGCACAAATTGTTGAACCTCATCCATACAAGCTCGGGCCAGAACTGGTTCGCTTCCGGGTTCCAAAAGATCGAATTCGCACAGGACGGATATCAAGACGACAACACGATCGGCATTCTTGTAAAAGACGTCGAAAGCGCTCTTGATGCTGCTCCGGACGGGGCGGGAATAGGTCTTTTCCGATCTCTCCAGAACCTTTTGCGGGATCTCGAACCGCATAAATGATCATCTTTGCCGGATTCTATCCGACCGGCAAAGCGCCCTGCGCGCCCTCCCTGAAACACGCAAGGCGCCTCCCTCCGCAAGTCTAGGTTCAGTCGAAGAGGAACCGGAGCCTGTTACCGACATTTGGTCGCTCTGCCCTGAGCACTTGTCAGATCGCGTAACGGCATCAAGAACGTTATCAAACCCACGCCAGCCGGCTTGTCCGTATCACTCTTGAAAGCTTGCGACCCAGACTGCTTTCTGGACTTCGGGCAGAATGGCGGCGCTGGTTTTGATTTCGAGTGCCGGGTTCTCCTGATCCTTCTGATGCAGCGCAGCACCGGCCGATTGCGTGACCGCTGTTACGCATACGGCGGTGGCAACGATGGCCGCAATGAATTTGGTGTTTGCTTTCATGCCCGTTCTGCCTTCTACGACGATTTTCCCAGCACAACGGATATATGGCGCCCACGGCTGATCGGGACCTGTCCTTACAATTAAGTTTTCTTCACATTACCGATATGACCGCCTTCCTGACCCCATCCGCCAGAACACAAATCCCGGTCGCGACAGGCCCCTGCAGCACGACTTCAAGGGGCAACAGGGCAATTTGACATTCCCGTCTCGCAGGGTTTCAATCAAGGTTCCTTCAGCGGCGGCCAGATTGTGCAGATATATGTGCTGCGGCGAGATAGGTGGAAAAAGACGTTAGACCGCAGTTTAAATCCGATACTGTAAGAGTTTACGCTTGGACGAATCGAACACCTCCCGTAAAGGGCGGCGCACATCCACAGGCTTCAAACCACAGGGGACATGGTTGATTGAAACAGACGTCTGACGCACCGCATTCCGTTTATGGCGTGGAAAAATGGGGCAAAGGTCTCATAGAGGTGACTGAGGACGGCGAGATCGGCCTTCGAAATCCCCTTGCCCCCGATGCGGCCGCCATCAGCCTGCCGGGCATTCTGCACGATCTTGATCAACGTGGCATCCGGGCACCGATGCTGCTTCGGATCAGTTCATATCTGGAAAACGAGATTGCCCATATCAACGAAAGCTTTGCCGAGGCCATCGCGCGCACCGGATATCGCGGCCAGTATCGCGGCGTATTCCCGATCAAGGTGAACCAGCAGGCACAGGTGATCGACCGGATCGTCGAGTTCGGACAGAAATACAATTACGGGCTCGAAGCGGGTTCGAAACCTGAACTCGTCATCGCGCTGGCGCACCGTCTGGCGCGCGAGGCGCTGATCGTCTGCAACGGCGTCAAGGATGCCGAGTTCATCCAGCTTGCCATCCTCAGCCGCAAGATCGGCTTTAACACCGTAGTCGTGCTGGAAAGCCCGAAAGAAGCCGACACCGTGATCGAGGTCTATAACGAGCTGGGCATCGAACCCTTGCTGGGCGTGCGGGTGAAGCTCACCAACCAGATCAGCGGCAAATGGGAAGAAAGCTCGGGCGACCGCTCGGCTTTTGGCATGAACACTGATCAGCTGGTGTCGGTGGTGGACAAGCTGAAAGCAGCCGGTTTGCTGCATTGCCTGAAGCTTCAGCATTCACATCTGGGCAGCCAGGTGCCCGACGTCAACGACGTGCGCCGCGCCGTTGGCGAAGCCTGCCGGTATTATACCGAACTCACGCGCGAAGGCGTGCCGCTCGGTCATCTTGATCTCGGTGGCGGTATGGGCGTGGATTACACTGGCGAAAAAAAGGCCACCGAGAACTCGATCAACTACACGGTCGAGGAATACTGTGCCAATGTTGTCGAAACCGTGGCCTACGCGATGGATGAGGCCGAGGTGGACCATCCCACGCTGGTCACCGAAAGCGGCCGCGCCGTCGTAGCGACCTCTTCGATGCTGGTCTTCAACGTCCTTGAATGCACGCTTTATGACGCGCCGAACGGGCCTGACGTACATCCCGACGACCACCATCTGGTGTCGGATCTGGCCGCCGTGCACGGCTATCTCAGCCATGACCGGCTGCAAGAATGCTGGAACGACGCCACCTTTTACCGCAACGAGTTGCGAGCGCTGTTCCGGCGCGGCTATGTCGACCTGCGCCAGATGGCACGGGCCGAGCGCATCTACCTGTCTCTGATGGCCCGTATCAAAGCACTCGTCGCCACGGAAGAGGGGGAAACAGATGTCGATGCCCAACTTGAAAAGCTGGCCGATATCTATCACTGCAATTTCTCGCTGTTCCAGTCGCTGCCCGATGTCTGGGCCATCGACCAGTTGCACCCGATCGTGCCGCTGCAGATGTTGAACCAGGTCCCTGACCGTCGTGCCGTGCTTAGCGACATCACCTGCGACAGCGACGGCAAGATCGGCCGTTTCATATTGGCGGAGGGCGTTTCGCCCAGCCTGCCGGTCCACACGCTGCCCGAAGAAGACGATTATTACATGGGCGTGTTCTTTGTCGGGGCCTACCAGGAAACCCTTGGCGATCTGCACAACCTCTTTGGCGACACCAATGTGGTCACCATCGATCTGCGCGCCGATGGCGGGTTCGACCTGCTGCACGAGCAGGAAGGCGACACCATCTCCGAGGTTCTGGCCTATGTCGAATTTGACCCGGCCGATTGTGTCGCCGCCTTCCGCAAGATGGTGGACGAGGCGATCTCGACCGGCACGTTGAAAGCCAAGGATCGCAAGACACTGATGAGCGCCTACCGCGACTCGATCAACGGCTACACCTATTACGAATAACCCCCTGTGAGAGGAGACTACCCCATGGGCAAAACACTGGTTGTCGGCGCAGGTGGCGTCAGTCACGCTGCCGTGCACAAGATGGCAATGAATTCGGATATTTTTACCGAAATCACGCTGGCCAGCCGCACCAAGTCGAAATGCGACGCCATCGCGAAATCGGTCAAGGAGCGCACCGGGGTAGAGATCAAAACCGCCGCACTCGACGCCTACAGGGTCGCCGACACCGTCGCCCTGATCAAGCAGACCGGCGCCGAAATCCTTGTGAACCTCGCCCTGCCCTACCAGGACCTCGTGCTGATGGATGCATGCCTCGAGGCCGGCTGCCACTACCTCGACACTGCAAATTACGAGCCCGAGGACGTGGCCAAATTCGAATACCACTGGCAGTGGGCGTACCAGGACAAGTTCAAGGAGGCGGGCCTGACCGCCATTCTCGGTTCGGGCTTCGATCCGGGCGTCACCTCGGTCTTCGCCACATGGCTCAAGAAACACAAGCTCGACACCATCCGCCAGATCGACGTTCTGGATGCCAATGGCGGCTCGAACGACCAGGAATTCGCCACCAACTTCAACCCGGAAATCAACCTGCGCGAAGTTCTGGCCGAAGTGCGCCACTGGGAAGACGGCGAATGGAAAACCAGCCCTGCCATGACCACCAAGGTCGAGTTCGACTTCCCCGCCATCGGTCCCAAGAACATGTACCTGATGTATCACGAGGAACTGGAATCGCTTTCGACCCACTTCCCCGAAATCGAACGCGCCCGTTTCTGGATGACCTTCGGCGACGCCTACATCACCCATGCCAAGGTTCTGGAAAACGTCGGCATGACCCGCATCGACCCGGTCATGCATGACGGACACGAGATCATCCCGATCCAGTTTCTCAAAACCCTTCTGCCCGATCCCGGCGATCTGGGCGCGGAAACCAAAGGCAAGGCCTGCATCGGCGACATCGCCACGGGTCAGGCCAAGGATGGCTCGGGCGAGAAAACCTATTACATCTACAATATCTGCGATCATCAGGAGTGCTACGCGGAAGTCGGCAGCCAGGCCGTCAGCTACACCACGGGTGTCCCCGCCATGATCGGCGCGGCGCAGGTGCTGAAAGGCAACTGGGTGCAACCAGGCGTCTGGAACATGGAGCAACTCGACCCCGACGATTTCATGGACATGCTGAACGACCATGGCCTGCCATGGCAGGTTCATGAACTCGACGGCCCGGTCACCTTCTGATCCGCGTCAGCTTCATCTGGCCCTAAATATCCCGGGGGTCCGGGGGCAGCGCCCCCGGCCTCTCCACTTCAAGGAGACGCCGGACATGTCCGACATGATGACCACTCAGGCAGGCGATGCCGGAGCTTTCCGCGCCTTCGATCTCAATCGAGTCCCAACCCCCTGTTTCGTGGTCGATGAAAAAGCGGTTCAGCGAAACCTTGAGACGCTTGCGGATATTGGCGCCCGCTCCGGGGCGCATGTCCTAAGCGCACTCAAGGCGTTTTCAATGTTCTCACTGGCCCCGCTGGTGCGCCAGTACCTCGGCGGCACCTGCGCCAGCGGCATCTACGAGGCACGTCTGGGCCGCGAGGAATATGGCGGCGAGGTCGCAACCTTCTGTGCCGGCTATAAGGACAGCGACATCGACGAGATCATTGCGCTCAGCGACCACATCATCTTTAACAGCCCCGCTCAAAAGGACCGATTCCTCGGTAAATGCCGCGCGGCTGGCAAACAGGTAGGCTTGCGCATCAACCCGGAACACTCCGAAGGCGAGATTCCAAAATACGACCCCTGTGCCCCCTGCTCGCGGCTGGGTACCCCTGTCAGCCAGTTGACTAAAGAAGCCCTGAACGGCGTCGACGGCCTGCACATGCACACGCTTTGCGAGCAAGGATTCGAACCGCTCCAGCGCACATGGGCCTCGGTCGAACCAAAGCTCGCACCTTTCATCGGTGGCCTCAAATGGCTCAACTTCGGCGGCGGTCATCACATCACCCGCGACGACTATGACCGCGACGGGCTGGTTGCCCTCATCAAGGGCATTCGCAGTAAACACGGCATCGACGTCTATCTCGAACCCGGCGAGGCTGTGGCTCTGGACGCGGGCATTCTGGTCGGCGAAATCCTCGACCTGCCGCAGAATGGTATGAACCTTGCCATCACCGATATCTCTGCCACCTGCCACATGCCCGACGTGATCGAGGCTCCCTATCGCCCCGCGCTGATGGACGAGGCACACGCAGGCCACATCTATCGCCTCGGCGGTCCGTCCTGCCTGGCCGGCGACGTGATCGGGGATTATACATGGGCCGAACCGCTGCGGATCGGGCAGCGCTTTGCCTTTCTCGATCAGGCGCATTACTCGATGGTCAAGACCAACACCTTCAACGGTGTGCCCTTGCCCACGATCGCGCAATGGAACAGCGAAACCGACGAACTGAAGATCGTCAGACAGTTCGGATACCAGGACTTCAAGGACCGCCTTTCATGAGCATCTTTCTCGACAGCGAACTGACCGACGCCGAGCGCACAGAAACCGCACGTTTCCGCGTGATCCCTGTACCGTTGGAACGCACCGTTTCCTATGGATCCGGCACAGCAAATGGCCCCTCCGCGATCATCGAGGCCTCGAACGAGCTTGAGCGGATCGTCGGTACCGCTGAGCCTTGCGCCGACGGTATCATAACGGAACCACCGCTGGATTGTGACGCCCCCCTGCCAGAGGTGATGGAGCGTCTCGCGACCCGCACCGAGGCGGCGGTGCGCGCTGGCAAGGTTCCTGTCACGCTGGGGGGCGAACATTCTCTCAGCTATGGTGCGGTCATGGGCGTGGCGCGCGCGCTGGGTCAACCGGTCGGCATCGTCCAAATCGACGCCCACGCGGATTTGCGCATCGCCTATCAGGGCGAAAAGCATAGCCATGCCTCGGTTATGCATCTGCTGGCCGAAGAAGGCATCTCTCTGGCGCAATTCGGTGTCCGCGCGCTGTGCTCGCAAGAGGCGGAAAGCCGCGAACGCAACTCCGTCTTCCATGTGGACGCCGAAGAGCTGGTGACCGGCAATATCCACAGCGTCGATCTGCCCGAGGATTTCCCCGAACTGGTCTATGTCAGTTTTGACGTCGACGGGTTGGACCCTTCGCAAATGCCGGCCACAGGTACGCCGGTGCCCGGCGGCCTTGGCTATTATCAGGCGCTGCACCTTGTGGAACACGCGCTCGAGGGGCGCAGATGCGTGGGCTTCGACGTTGTTGAACTGGCGCCCGACGGCAATGCCGCGTGGAATTTCACCGCCGCCCAGATCGTTTACCGGTTGATGGCCGCCTGCTAAACGCCAGCCAGAATTGCCGGACGGGTGGAGCTGTCCCGCCCGGCGTGGTCGTCAGTCGAGTTTGCCGTCCTCGGCGGTCTCGTTCAGTTCCATATGCCCGCCACTCTTTGACAAAAGCTTGCGCAGCATCGGCTCAAAGAATTCCAGAGGCTTGGTGGGATAATCCGGATCAAAGGCGCACTGGTCATAGTCGTGGCAAAACTGGCGGCAATCCTCCCAATAGGGGCTGTCGCGATACTTGTCGCGCGCGTTCCTGTCGCCACCCAGGAAATGATTGTAGTAGTAACCCTGAAACACGCAGTGATGCTTCAGAATCCAATAGGTTCTTTCGCTGACATAGGGCTTCATCATCGCTGCCGACAATTCACCGTGGTTGTAGGGGGACAGGATATCACCCACGTCATGCACCAGCGCGGCAATCACAATTTCATCGTCTGCCCCATCCTCGTATGCGCGCGTAGCCGCCTGAAGGCAGTGCTGATAGCGGTTCACCGGATAGGGCGTCCATTCCTCATCGAGCGACCGGATGGCGTCGAGGATGCGATCCGGCAAGGCCGCGTTATAGCCATCTTCGTAATCCATGACCGCCAGGAAATCTTCCTTGGTGGCGTTCTCGAAACTGGTCCAGGTGGGTTTGTGGTTTTTGTCCAGCATTGCGGTTTCCTGCTGCTAATGTCGCTCGGACACTTTATCAGCGCACCTAAAAGCAAAAAAATGAATTGATTTTATCAATTTGAAACGAAAATGTTTTCAAATGCAGATCAATGCGCTGAAAACCTTTCTATCAGTGGCCGAAACCGGAGGGTTTCATGCGGCCGCGCGCAAGATGAACGTCACGCAGACGGCAGTGAGCGCCAGAATACGCGCGCTTGAACAGGCTTTGGGACAAGACTTGTTCACGCGAGGCGCAGGCGGCACGGCACTAACAGAGTTCGGCCATCAGTTCCGCCCCTATGCCGAACAGATGGTCGGGCTGTGGAGTTTTGCAACGCAGGACCTCGCCACTCAGGCTCCCAATCGCCTGTCGATCCGGCTGGGTGCGCAACTCAGCATCTGGGACCCTCTTCTGGTCGATCTGGCCATCAGTCTGGAGCGGAACTTCGGCAAGCTGCTGCTGACCCTGAATTATGACCACGATCTGAACATGGTCGAGGCGGTGTCGACGAATGTGCTGGACGCAGCGCTCACGCACGAAAAACCGCGCAACAAGCAGATTGTGTTCGAAGAACTGCCGCCTGAACGGTTGTTGTTGGTGGAAACGCCCGGCCTTGGGTCGGACGACGACACTATTTTCGTCAATCTCGAGCTTGGCGACCTTTATCAGCATCATGTTCGCACGGTCGCGCGTCAGGCATCGGGGCAAACGATTTTTCTGGGCAATTGCATGATGGCGCTTCGCTATGTGCTGAACCGCGGTGGTCGCGGATATTTCCCGGATTACGTCATTGGCGCATATCTTCGCACCGGCCAGCTGACAGAAGTTCCAGAGGCGCGAGACCTGTTGTTGCCCATGTACCTTGTCACCCGCCCGGACGTTCCACAGCGCCGTCAGTTAAGCGAAATCCTAACCTGTCTCAATACACTGCGCCAGGCGTGAAGGCTGGCACAGCGTTCCGGACCCTACAGAAGCATCTCCAACTTTGCCTGCGGGAACCTGGAAAGGACGTTTGCGGCCTTCTCTGCCGAAAGCAGGCACAAGGCCGTCGAAAGCCCATCCGCCACGGCCGCGCGCGGCGCCGACACCGATACGGTTTGATGCACAGAATACCCACCGCGCGGGTCCAGGATATGACCCTGTTGCGCGCTCAGCATGGTGCCGCTTGGGGTCGATGTGGCCACGGCCCGGTCGCGCAACGTTATCCGCTGACGGACGGTTTCGTCAGGACCGACCAGCCCGACGCTCCAGGCCGAACCGTCGGCATGCGCGCCCAGCGCCGCGATCTCGCCCATGTCCACGAGTACGTCTCGCAACCCGAACGATTTCAACAAATCGGCAATGCGGTCTGTTATTGCGCCCTGCGCAATCCCGTTGAGGGTCAGACCTGACAGTCCGGGCTGAGCCAGCCGTACGTCGCGCGACGTGACACGAACTCTTTCCCATCCGACCGCGGCGCGGGCCGCGTCGATTTCGGCCTGCCTTTTGCCCAAAGCCAGCGCCATCCACAACGGCTGTACACTGGGATCGAATGCCCCATCGGTCGCCTCGTTCAAAGAAGAACACAGGCTGAGGATATCCAGCAATTCCGGCGCGGGGTCTTGAAGGTACCCTAGCGCGTTCAACTGGCTGAGCTGAGAGTCCGGGCGGTATAGGCTGAAAATCCGTTCCAGCCGCTCCAATTCCGCCTCGATTGCGGCGAAGATGGGCGCAGCCTGCACCTCATCAAGTCCTTCAAGGCGCAGGCTGGCCCCCGCGCCCAGCGCAATGCCACGCCACCGGGCAACCGGTGCAGCGAATGCACCCGTGGGCAGCGCCGCGCAGGCGGCGGAAACGGTCAGAAAGCGGCGGCGTGAAACAAGTGTCATGCCGGTGTCTCCAGCGTCAGGTCCAGATCGACGGGGCCAAGAACCTCGGCCTCGGGAATGTCAGACAGCGGCAGGACCTTGCCGCCGTATTGGTCGATAAATGTCATCGCGGCGGCAGGATCGGCAAAGGGAACGACCTCGGGCGCGCCCATTCCGCCTGCCACATTGGCGCCAACGACAAAGGTCGCGGCACCGGCATCGATCCAATTGGATATACCGGGGTTCGCCCAGTTTTGCGCGGCCCCCATGTCGCTGACATAGACGGCCGTTATTTCGGCATCCCGCTCCGGTCCTTTGAGGTAGGCCAGCATGTCCCGCACCTGCGCAAAGAACAGCGGCGCTGGATGGCCTTCCAGATGGATCTGGCCCTTGGGGCCACCATGTTCGGCGACATTCATCTGGCAGAAGTAGCTGAGTGCGACCTCGGTCAGGTCAACCGGCGCAGGGGGCGCGGCAGCCTGTTCCTCCTTGCAGGCAGAAAGAGCGACCAGAGCAATCAGGGCGAGGCGTCTCATGGTTCGACCCTCCGGAAAGCAAGACGGGCCAGGGCAAAGCCCAGCACCGGCCAGATCAACAGCGAAGCCGGAGCGGCCCACACAGGCAGCGCCTGCGCCGCGCCGGTCATGCCCGAAGCCATTGCCACGCTTTCGGTCGCGGCGATGTTCCAGAGACGGAATGCGTCGGCCGGGTTAGCTACCATCACCCATGGAAAGACGGATTGGGTGAAGTTGCCGCTTTTGTCCATGACCACGGCCCCCAAAAGCCCCAGATCATAGAGAACGACAAAGATGAGCCAGAGCCCGGCCGACAGACCTGCCGCCGCCGTGGCGCCCCGTGCCAGGGCCGACAGCAGGTATCCCAGCGCCAGAAACACGGCGCCCAACAGGATCGAAGTCACGATAAGACGCGCCAGCGCCAACAGGCTTTCCGACCCCGCACCGCCGAACCATGCCGCCACCGCCCCGGCAGTGCCAAAGCCGACGGCCATGGCAAAGGCCAGTGCCGCAAGATGCGCGGTGAACTTGCCCAACAGGATTTCACCACGCCCTGCAGGATAGGACAGCAGCAACGCCAGGCTGCCCCGATCCACGTCGCCGGCGATGGCGTCGAATGAAATCATCAGGGCCAGCAGCGGCGCGAGGTAGACCGACAGCGTGGTCATCGAGGCCACAGATACTGTCAGCATGTCGACACCCAGCGTACCAGTCGGCGCGCTGCCGGCAAATGTCAGCGCCAGCGCAAACAGCACCATGATCAGCGTCGCCACCAGCAGCCAGCGGTTTCGGCGCAATATCAGCATTTCGGCGCGGGTTATGGCAAGAAACCGAGTCATTGCAGGCCCTCCCGTGCATAGTGACGATAGAGATCTTCCAACTTGGGCGGTGTCATCTCGACATCTGCCACTGCATCGCCCAGCCCTGCAATCCGACGCAGGGCCTGCATCTTGTCCGCAGGCGAACAAAGCAATTCGACCGATGCTCCATTGACGCGGCTGCCGCCCAGTTCTGCAGCCAGAGCCTCGGCATTCTGCGACGCGCGCACGCGCAGCCGGATCGGCAGCCCCGCCAGTTCCGACAGGTTCGACAGTGTATCATCTGCCACCTTCACGCCCCTGCGCAATATGGCGATGCGGTCGGTACGGGCCTCGACCTCGGTCAGGGCGTGGCTGGCGATCAGCACCGCTGTGCCATGCCCCGCCAACTCGTCGATGATAGCGTAAAGATCCTGGCGCGAGATCGGATCAAGCCCGCTGGTAGGTTCGTCCAGCAGGGCCACTTTGGGGCGGCCCAACAGAACCTGCGCCAGCCCGAGACGCTGCCGCATTCCCTTGGAATAGGTGCCGATGCGACGATCCAGGGCTTCACTCAGTCCGACACGATCAAGCAGACTGGCAATGTCGGCTTTCTCTCCAGACAAGCTGGCGAACAGGCTCAGTTGCTCACGCCCGGTCAGGGCAGGATGGAACGATACCGCCTCGGGCAAGTAGGCCGTATCGCGCCGCGCGGTCGCGCTGCCGGGATGGGCATCGCCGACACGGATCGATCCGCCGTCGATGGGGATCAGCCCAAGAATGGATTTGATCAGCGTCGACTTGCCCGCGCCGTTGTGACCCAACAGCGCCACGCGCTCGCCGGGGGCAAGGGTCAGGTCAACGTCGCTCAGAACGCGGTTGGGGCCGCGATCCTTGCGTACTTTCTGAATAGTCAGGGCCTTATCCGTCATGAGGCACCTTTTGCATTGCTAGGGGTTTCGGGGCTTGCATCAGGGGATTGCTGTCGATCACGCCACCCGGCAACAATGCCGGAAAGGCCGATTGCGACCAGCGCACCAGTTGCACGGCCGGGGAGCCGAGCAACAGTTTGGCTGCGGGTTGAGTCCACAGCACATGATCCATGCTATCGTTGGGGCGATAGGGGGCGTCGGCGACACCGTCGCCGTTCACGTCATAGGCCGCAAAATCGGACCAATAGTTGCCGCGACCGTCCTCGGACCATTCGACCCAGCGGGTCGATACGTATTTAACCTGTGTGCGGTTGCCGACAAACGCATTGCCGACAATCCTGTTGCCCTCGGACCCGGCGGTGAAATGGATGCCGATGCCGCACCCTTCGAACCAGTTGTCCGAGAATTCGTTCTTGTTGGCATTGTAGAGGAAGGTGCACTTTTCCTTGGCCCCCTTCACCACATTGCCCGAGATCACGCTCTGGTTGGCATAGTTCAGCATGACTCCGTGTTCCCGATCGCCGATCGAGACGTTGTCGGTAATCTTCACCCGTTTGGTGAACATCACGGCATAGCCAAGATCGTTGCCGATTGAAACATTGCCCGAGACCTCGGAATTGTCGGCGTACATGTAGTGTACGGCAAAGCGAAGGTCGCGAAACAGGTTGTTTGTGAACGTGTTTTTCTTGGACGAATTCACGAAGATCCCGTCGCGGCCAAATTGGATGTCATTGCCATCGACCACCGCGCCCGGAGCGTTCCAGACATAGACGCCATTGCCACGCGAATTCATGTGGCGGTCCTGGCGACCTTCGATCCGGTTGCCCTTCACAAGGCTGTCTCTGGCCCCGTGAATGTCGACGCCATAGAGGTTGCCGATCAGAACGTTATCCTCGACCACCGGTGCTTTGGCCGTCTTGGTCAGCTTGATGCCGCTGTCGATCCCTTCATGATCCGAGCCCGAGCCGATCACTGTCAGACCGCGCACGGTTACACCCGGCCCGGTGATGGTGATGACGCTGCCTGCGCCCTGTCCGTCGATAGTGGCCTGCCCCAGCCCGTCGATGGTGACGGGCCGGTCCAGAACCAACTGCTCTGTGTAAACGCCTGGCGACAGGCGAAGGGTGTCTCCCTCCTCCGCCTGCGCCAATGTCTCAGCAATGGCCCCTGCCCGATTGGGTACATCCCATTCCGCCGCCCAGAGGGGCGAGCCGAGCAGGAGCGGTATCAGCAGGGACCAGCGCATGGGTTATGCTCCCCGCGGCTCGACGAACATCCGGCCGCGCATCTCCATGTGAAGCGCGTGGCAGAACCACTGGCAGTAGAACCAGTGCACGCCCGGACGGTCGGCAATGAACGTGACCGAGGCGGTGGCCTGCGGCGCAACTTCCATCGCGATACCGAAGTTCGACAGGCAGAAGCCGTGGGTCACATCATCCACGTCATCCAGGTTGGTGACATAGACCGTCACTTCATCACCTTGTTTGACGGTGAACTTCTCCATGCTGAACACGGGCGCGGTCGAGGTCATGTAGACCCGCACTTTGTTGCCATCCCGGATCGGTTCCTCGGCACCTTCGTCCAGATCGACACCGTCAGCGGCAGCCTGCGCGCGCGCCTCTTCCCACATCGGGTCGTTGCGGTCCCAGACGTTGACCGGGTTCACCTTGGACCGGTGAACAATGATCGAGTCATGCGGTTCGGCAAAGGTCGGGCCGTCATGGACCACCTTCATCTTGTCACCGGAGATATCGATCAGCTGCTCATTCTCGGGCTTCAGCGGGCCTACGTTCAGGAAGCGGTCTTTCGAGAACTTGTTCATCGAAATCAGCCACTTGCCATCCGCTTCGGCAGTTTCACCCATCGAGGTCGAGTTGTGACCCGGCTGGTAATGCACGTCGACCTTGTCGACGATCGGGTCAACATCGGCACCTGCATAGGCCTCGATCGCCTTGGCGATGTTCCACTTCACCACCTGGCTGTCCAGGAACAGGGTGGTATAGGCGTTGCCCTTGCCGTCGAACGCCGTGTGAAGCGGGCCAAGACCCAGCTGCGGCTCGGCGACAACAGCAGAACGCGGATCGGCGTTTTCGCTGAACAGCGCATCGACCTTTTCCACATCGATCACGGATACGGTCGGCGACAGCTTGCCGTTGATCATGATGTGTTTCTTGTCGGGTGCTGCGTTCACACCGTGCGGCGAGTTCGGGATCGGGATGTACCGGGTCAGGTTTCCACCCGCCTCTTTACGTCCGTCCACGACCTTGACGCCGTTCAGTTCCTGATAGTTCCCGGCCGCTACGGCCTCTTCGATACCTTTGAGGTTGAACACGACCACATGGTCCAGCTCGTTCTCGGTCATCTCGGCCAGGTTCATACCCATTTCCGAGTTGTACGAGGTCGAGAAGGCGTATTTGCCCTGATAGTCGCAGTCGGTGTTGTCGAGGTTGCCCGACACCATCACCTGCCACGCGATTTCCATCGTATCACCGTCGATGGCGGTAAAGATGTTCACGTATTGCGACGGATCATCAAGGATCGAGCCATCATTGACCAGCGGTGCCTCGTGTTCACCATTGGCGAAAATATAGCCGGTGCGCGGGTATTTCTGTGGGCGCAGGCCGTGGATGTCATGCGCGTTCGGGATCTCGATGATCTTGTCGCATTTCATCACGTCACAACGCACACGGGCCACGCGGGTGTTGGCTTTGTCGTTCATGAACAGATAACGGCCATCATAGGTGCCGTCGGTGAACGACATATGCGGGTGGTGCAGGTCGCCGTTGTCATAGGTGACCTTGCCGTTCGCAGCCAGGTATTCCTTGGTTTCAGGCAGCAGGCCTTCGGTCAGAACCTTCAGCGACTCGTTGGTCTGGCCCCAGCCCGTGGCCGAGCAGCGGTTGAACACCGGCACCCGCATCAGTTCGCGCATGGACGGCACGCCCAGAATGCGCAACTCGCCGGACTGGCCCGAGGACCAGAAGCCGTAATATTCGTCCAGCTCACCTGGCTCCAGGCTTGCATTGGCCGCGGCAGATGCCTCGCGGGCGGTCATCAGGGTCGAGCCCAGACCGGTGCCGGCCAGCACCGCGCCAGTGGCGGATGCTCCCAACAATCCGCGGCGGGTGACGTTCAGTTTTTTATCGTGTTCCGACATGATCGTTCCTCCTTTCAGGAAACTTCTTGCGGTTTGGCGTTTGGATGGTTCGCCGGTGGTTGTCCGAGCGGGGTCTTGAGATCGACCGACCCTGTCTTGGCCCGCCGTTTGATCTGGCGGATGACGACGGGACATTTGGTCTCGGACTGATAGAGCACCTGACAATGCAGGCAGGTGACGCACTCGTTCGGATTGATCTCACCGGTGGGGTGGATCGCCTGAACGGGGCATTCATTGGCGCAGGTCTGACAGGGTGTGCCGCAATCTTTGTAGCGGCGCAGCCAGTCGAACATGCGGATACGGGCAGGGATCGCCAGCGCTCCGCCCAGCGGGCAAAGATAGCGGCAATAGAACCGCTCAACGAACAGCCCGATCCCCAGCAGGACCAGCGCAAAGACCACAAACGGCCAGTCGCGCATGAATTTCAGAATGATTGCGGTCTTGAACGGCTCGATCTCGGCATATTGCTCGGCCAGCGGGATTGACACGAAACTCAGACCAAAAAGGCCCAGGAAGATCATGTATTTCGCAGGCCACAGGCGCTCGTTCAGACCCCAGGGCAAAGTCCATTGCGGGACTTTAAACGCCCGCGCGATCTTGTTGGTCAGCTCCTGAAGCGCGCCAAACGGGCACAGCCAGCCACAATAGGCCCCACGACCCCAGAACAGCAGGGCGGCGGCCACGGCAAACCACTGGATAAAGACCAGCGGATCCAGCAGGAACGCGTCCCACGAGAACCCCGTGCGCAAACTGCCCGCCAGCGCCATCAGGTTCACCACGCTCAGCTGTGCATTGGCATACCAGCCGATGAAAAACAGGGTCATCGTCAGATAGCCGATGCGGAACCAGTAGAACACACGCGCATTCATCGTGGCATGGAACTGGAAGAAGAACGTCGCCGTCAGCACCAGCAGCATGACACCAAGCCCGGCAATCTCGACGGTGCGGTCCTTCCAGATTCGTTTCCACAATGCCGCCTTGGCAGCCGCTTCGCCGGTTGCATCATCCACGACCGATGGGGCGGTGACCGGCAACAGGTACTGTTCCGGCAGCTTGTATCCCAGATCGAAGGTCAGAAAGGTCTTTTCCACAGCCCCGACGGCACGCTGCACCAGCAATTGCAGGCGGAACGGCTCGGCCGGGTCAAACTCGGCATCAGCCGGGATTTTGAAAATATCCAGTTCAGTAAAGCTGGGGGCATCCGGTGCTGCAACCTCACCCAGACGGCGCTGCTGCTTGTCGAAGAACCGCACCGAACTGTCGCCCTGGATCAGCTGAATCCGGTCAAAGATCCCACCCCGGACATAGCCCGATCCCTTGAAACTATAGGCCCCGCGACCCAGAACCAGAATGGCCTGTTCGCCCTCATCCAGCCAGTTGGTCAGGTTCTGGTATTCAGCCTCACCCAGCAGCGACTTGCCGATGGACGGCACCGAAACAAGCGCCATATGCATGTCGATGAAGGTGTCATCCGGCTCGCCCGGTTCGGGGCGCTTGATCGCGCGCTGATCCCCGGTGGCTTCAAAGGCGGCATTGACCTGCCCGACATCCAGCGTCATCCGCCGGACCGAGCCGTCTCCCGACAAAGTGGTCCAGTCGTAGACCGCATCCTGCGCCATGTCGACTTCGCGCTGCGGCCCGTCAGCCTGCACCGGGGACAAACCGCCCAGACCCAGCGCGCGGGCCACTTTGATCCCGCCGCGCACAAGGCTGTCATCGATCACCATGATCGTCACGGTCGCGCCCGAGATGATGTCGAGGTCATGCCCCTCACCCCCGGTCTCGGCCTCTCGTTTCAGGTCAAGGCCCGCATAGCCTTCGGTCAGTTCGACCATCCGGGAATTGGGAATGCCTATCAGAACGATGGGTTCGGAATGCTTGACCAGCTGAACGCCGGTCAAAACAGCATCCGCGTCGATGGCGGCAACCACGTGAATGGGTTTGCCGGAATATCCGGTCGTGCCTACAAAGTCCGAAGTCAGAAAAGCCCACGCGATAGTTTCACCGCCTCGAAGGACCGGGGCAACTTTCACGTCGCTGCGTACCGGGCCAAACGCGTCGGCGCCCGGGGCCAGGTCAGCCGGATCAATGTCAGGAAGAAAGCTGGCAAGACTGTCGGCGCGCGCACTGATTGCGACAACGCAGGACAGAACGAGGGCCAGAAGGAAATGGATTGCGCGACTTACGACCACGGCGCACCTCCGGTTACTTGGATTGACGCCATGGACGCGCGCGGGGCGCGTTCGGTTCTGTCTTGGGGCGCGCACGGGGGGCCCCGGCCAGCGGGCCAGAGATGCTGTGACTTGTGCGAAATGTACAGGCCCTGCACCCCCCATTGTTCATTTTGTACAAAACGAAGCGGGTCGATTTGGGGCATCTGCGGCAATGGCGCGGCGGCTGTCACCGCGCACAGGGCGCAGTGCGCGCAGTCCTGGCAGGGGCCGGTGTCGGGGTTATTGTCTTCAGGAGTCACCTGTACCAACACCGCCCCTGCCTCCGAGCAGATTTCCATCCATTCACCCTGCTCCGCGCTCGCCAGCGACGGAGCGACAAGCTGCAACAGCAACAGGAGGATGCCCAAAACCCCAGCCACCGCTTGGAACGCGCGGGCGGTTAGGAAAGGATTAGGGCGACGGGCGAACATGCAAAATCCGACTCGGAATTGGTATACGCCCCGAGTCCTACGCCTGATTTGAATCGGGCAACTTGACTTAGGTCAGGTCCTTGAGCGCAGCCGCATTCAAACCCGCCTTGGCCCGGCTTTTTCGAAAAGCTGGATCGAAATGGAAAAATTCCCTTAGACTGTCCTGAACAAGGCAAACAAAAAAGGGAGGAGAAGATGCTCGACACGACATTGACGGACCAGACGCAGGAATTTCTGGATGCGTTTGGCAAGGCCCTTGAGCAGGGTGACATCGAGGCCGCAACCGGAATGTTTCAGGACGATTGCTATTGGCGGGATCTGGTTTCGTTCACGTGGAACATCAAAACGGTCGAGGGCAAGGCGCAGGTGGCCGACATGCTGCGCCACCAACTGGCCACGACAAAGCCGCGGAACTGGAAAGTTGCCGACGGCGAGCTTGCCACCGAAGATGGCGGAGTAATCACCGCCTGGATCGAGTTCGAAACGGAGGTGGCGCGCGGCTATGGTCTGTTGCGCCTTAGGGACGGGCGGATCTGGACCCTGCTGACGACGATGGTGGAACTCAAGGGGCATGAAGAGCCGAAGGGTTTCCAGCGCCCGCTGGGGGCGAAACACGGAGCGGGCAAGCACCGCACCACCTGGAAAGAGGAGCGCGAGGCGGAAGAGGCGGAGCTTGGATACAAGACCCAGCCTTATTGCCTGATCATCGGTGGCGGTCAGGGCGGGATCGCCCTGGGCGCAAGGCTGCGTCAGCTTGGCGTGCCGACCATCATCGTCGAGCGCAACGACCGTCCCGGCGACAGCTGGCGCAACCGCTACAAGTCTTTGTGCCTGCATGACCCGGTCTGGTATGACCACCTGCCCTATATCAAGTTCCCCGAGAACTGGCCGGTGTTTTCGCCCAAGGACAAGATCGGCGACTGGCTGGAAATGTATACCAAGGTCATGGAGCTGAACTATTGGACCCGGACCACGGCCAAATCCGCCAGCTATGATGCGGCGGCCAAGGAATGGACCGTGGTCGTGGACCGCGACGGCGAAGAGGTCGTGCTGAAGCCCAGGCAACTGGTGATGGCGACCGGCATGTCGGGCAAGGCCAATATGCCGAATTTCCCCGGCATGGAAAAATTCAGGGGCGATCAGCACCATTCCTCGCGGCATCCCGGCCCGGACAGGTACAAGGGCAAGAAGGCGGTGATCGTCGGCTCGAACAACTCGGCCCATGATATCGCGGCGGCGCTGTGGGAGAACGATGTCGACGTCACCATGGTGCAGCGGTCCTCGACCCATATCGTGCGGTCGGACACTTTGATGGAGATCGGTCTGGGCGATCTTTATTCCGAGCGCGCGGTTCAGGCCGGCATGACCACGGAAAAGGCCGATCTGATCTTTGCCTCGCTGCCTTATGCGATCCTGCACGAGTTCCAGATCCCCGCCTATGCGGCGATGAAGGAGCAGGATAAGGCGTTTTATGACGGGCTTGAGAAAGCGGGGTTCTGGCTGGATTGGGGCGACGACGAGTCCGGCTTGTTCATGAAGTACCTGCGGCGCGGTTCGGGCTATTACATCGATATCGGAGCCAGCCAGCTGATCATCGACGGTGAGATCAAGATCAGGCGCGGGCAGGTTGTCGAGGTTGATGAAACCGGGGTGATCCTGGATGACGGGACCCATCTGGACGCGGATGTCATCGTCTATGCCACCGGCTATAACTCGATGAACGGCTGGGTGGCCGATCTGGCCGGGCAGGAGATGGCCGACAGGGTCGGCAAGGTCTGGGGGCTGGGGTCGGACACCACCAAGGATCCGGGGCCGTGGGAAGGCGAAGAGCGCAACATGTGGAAACCGACCCGGCAGGAGGCGCTGTGGTTCCACGGTGGCAACCTGCATCAGTCACGGCACTATTCGCAGTTCCTGTCGCTGCAGATCAAGGCCCGGATGGAGGGCATCGACACGCCGGTCTATGGCCTGCAGGAAGTGCACCACCTGTCCTGAGGCATGGCACGGGCCGGGGTTTCCGGCCCGTCAGCGCGCAATCACTGGCACTTGGAATAGCCGCAGCTGCGGCAGGTCATGCAGCCTTCGATCATCTGCATGTCGTACTGGCCGCAGCTGGGGCAGGCCTTGCCGCGTGATTCGCCCGCGTTGACCACTTGTGCCTGGGGGTCGGATTTCAGGCCCATCCCCTCGCCTTCCAGAAAGCCGATGGCGACCATGTGCTGTTCGATCACGCCGCCGATCGCGGCCAGGATCGAGGGGATGTATTTACCCTTGACCCACGCCCCGCCGCGCGGGTCGAACACGGCCTTCAGCTCTTCGACCACAAAGGACACGTCGCCGCCGCGCCGGAACACGGCCGAGATCATCCGCGTCAGCGCCAGTGTCCAGGCGTAATGTTCCATGTTCTTGGAGTTGATGAACACTTCGAACGGGCGGCGGCGCCCCGAGATGATGATGTCGTTGATGGTCAGATAGATCGCGTGCTCGCTGTCGGGCCATTTCAGCTTGTAGGTCGACCCTTCGAGCGATTGCGGGCGGTCCAGCGGTTCCGACATGTAGATGACGTCGCCGTGGGGGCGCTGAGGTTCGGCGTCAGTTTTTGCGATGACAGTAGGCTGTCCCGATTGAGCTATGAGTTGCTCCGTGTTTACCTCGAGAGCTTTCGCAATTTTTTGCAATGACTCTAATGTTGGTGACTTCCCTTCTGCCTTTATTGAATGCACGTAACCCGCGCCCAATCCCGCATTCAAAGAAAGCGCCCTGTCAGACAGGCCCTTAGGCCCTGCGATCGCACGAATTTTTTCGTATACTGTTAATGCGTCTTGTTTGTTATCAGAAACACTCAAAACGCTCCCCGTCACGTCATTGGGGCGATAGGTCGTGCAGCCTTTGCAGCCCTGATCCCAGGCCTGCATGTAGACGTCCTTGAAGGCGTCAAAGCTGATGTCCTCGGGGCAGTTGATGGTCTTGGAAATTGAGCTGTCGATCCATTTCTGCGCCGCCGCCTGCATCCTGACATGATCAAGGGGTGTCAGGGTCTGGGCATTGACGAAATAGTCGGGCAGCGCCGCGTCGCCGAATTTGTCGCGCCACATCTGAACGGCGTAATCCACCACCTCTTCCTCGGTGCGCGAGCCGTCTTTCTGCAGCACCTTGCGGGTGTAGGCATAGGCAAAGACTGGCTCGATCCCCGACGACACGTTCCCGGCATAAAGCGAAATCGTGCCGGTGGGCGCAATCGAGGTCAGCAGCGCGTTGCGGATGCCGTGTTCGCGGATCGCGTCGCGCACGTCATCGTCCATGGCGCGCATGGTGCCGCTGGCCAGGAATTTTTCGGCATCGAACAGGGGGAACGCGCCTTTCTCCTTGGCCAGATCGACCGACGCCAGATAGGCGGCGCGGGCAATGGCGTGCAACCAGCGTTCGGTCTGGTGCGCCGCCTCGTCCGAGCCATAGCGCAGGCCCAGCATCAGGAGCGCGTCGGCCAGCCCGGTGACGCCAAGGCCGATGCGGCGTTTGGCCTGCGCCTCGGCGGCCTGTTCGGACAGCGGGAATTTCGACACGTCCACCACGTTGTCCATCATCCGCACGGCTGTCGCCACCAGATCCCCGAGCGCCGCGGGGTCCAGTTCCGCGTTCGCCTCGAACGGGTTGGTGACCAGCCGCGCCAGGTTGATCGAGCCCAGCAGGCAGGCCCCATAGGGCGGCAGGGGCTGTTCGCCGCAGGGGTTGGTGGCGGCGATGGTTTCGACATAGCTGAGGTTGTTGGCCTGATTGATGCGGTCGATGAAGATCACGCCCGGTTCGGCATAGTCATAGGTCGCCTGCATGATCTTGTTCCACAGATCGCGCGCCTGCACGGTGTGATAGATCTTGTTGTCGAAGACCAGCTCCCACGGGCCGTCGGCCTTGACCGCCTCCATGAAAGCGTCGGTCACCAGCACCGACATGTTGAACATGCGCAGGCGTGCCGGGTCGGATTTGGCGGTGATGAACTGTTCGATATCGGGGTGATCGCAGCGCATGGTCGCCATCATCGCGCCGCGACGCGAGCCCGCGGACATGATCGTGCGGCACATGGCGTCCCACACATCCATAAAGCTGAGCGGGCCCGAGGCATCTGCCGCCACGCCTTTTACATCCGCGCCGCGCGGGCGGATGGTCGAGAAATCGTAACCGATGCCGCCGCCCTGCTGCATGGTCAGCGCGGCCTCTTTCAGCATGTCGAAGATACCGCCCATGCTGTCGGGGATGGTGCCCATAACGAAGCAGTTGAACAGCGTCACCTGCCGCGCGGTGCCTGCGCCTGCGGTGATGCGCCCGGCGGGCAGGTATTTGAAATCTTCCAGCGCCTCGAAGAATTTATCCTCCCAATGCGCGGGGTCATTCTCGACCCGCGCGAGATCACGGGCGATGCGCCGCCAGCTGTCTTCAACCGTCTGATCGATAGGGGTGCCATCCGCCTGTTTGAAGCGGTATTTCATATCCCAGATCTGCTCGGCGATGGGGGCGGCAAAGCGGCTCATGTGTGATTCCCTGTTCCGGAAGAGGTATCCAGATTAAACCTATTGTGAGGCTCGCCACAATAGGTTGATGAATTCTGTTGCCGGGCTACAATATGAAGTCGGGCCTTGGGACGACTCTGTGGGGAAGTTGTGGATAAGTACATCAACCTGATCAAGCTTTCGGTCGGCTCGGAAAGCGTTGACACGCTGGACGAGTGGCAGCGCACGCGCGCAGCGCAGACCGAGGACGGGTTGCCGCGCCATGTCACCCGCATGTGGCCCAAGCGCGAGACCGAGATATTGAACGGCGGTTCGATCTATTGGGTGATCAAGGGTCTGGTGCAGTGCCGCCAGCGCATCCTGCGGCTGGACGAGGTGATGGGGCAGGACGGCATCCGCCGCTGCGCCATCGTGCTGGAGCCGGACCTGCATCGCACCCAGAGCGCGCAGAAACGCCCGTTTCAGGGCTGGCGTTACCTGAAGCCCGAGGACACGCCGCCCGACCTGCCCAGAGGGCGGGTGCAGGACGATGCGCTGCCGGACGAGTTGAACCGGGCGCTGGCCGAGATTGGCGTGCTGTAGGGCAGACGCCCGTCAGCGCAGCTTGTCGATCAGGGCGGTCAGGGTCTTTTTGTCCTGGCCTTCGCAATGCGCAACGCGGCTGCGCCACAGCGTGGCCTGCGATTTGAGAACCAGACCGTCCGCCAGGATCTTGAGATGGTTGGCGCGCAGCGTCTCGCCGCTGGAGGTGATATCGGCAATCGCCTCGGCGGTTTCGTTCTTGACGGTGCCTTCGGTCGCGCCCTGGCTGTCGACCAGCGTGTAATCGGCGACACCGGCCCCGTTCAGGAACTCGCGCACCAGGCGGTGATACTTGGTGGCGATACGCAGGCGGTGACCGTGCGAGCGGCGAAAGGCCGAGGCCGCCGCGTCCAGATCATCGAGCGTATCCACATCGACCCAGCAGGCCGGAACCGCGACCACCAGATCGGCCTGACCAAATCCGAGCGCGGCCACGTGTTCAAGCTGCTGTTCCCAGCGAGGCAGCTTTTCGTGGATCAGGTCGGTTCCGGTGACGCCCATGTGTATGCGTCCCGCCGCCAGTTCGCGGGGAATTTCCCCGGCGGACAGCAGCACCAGCGACACCCCGTCGATGCCATCGACGCGACCGGCATATTCGCGGTCGGCCCCGGCCCGGCTGAGCGAGACGCCCCGCTTTTCGAACCATGCAAAGGTCTTGTCCATGAGCCGGCCCTTGGAGGGGACACCCAGTTTCACGCTCATGCCGCGGCCTCCTCGATCTCGAGCATCAGGTCGGGGCGCAGCACGCCGCCGATGGCGGGGATTTCCTTGCCATTGCCCAGATGCCGCGTCAGCGCGTCATAGCGCCCGCCGGTTGCGACGGGCGGCAGGTCGGGACGGCCCTCGGCATAGAAGCCAAAGACGAAACCGTCGTAATACTCCATCGAGGTCCGGCCATAGGAGGCCTCGAAATCCAGCCGGTCGACATCGACGCCGCGCGCCGCAAGGGCCTTGATCCGCGCTTCGAGCCGGTCGAGCGCCGGGGTGATCTGCGGCAGGTCCACCGCCACGTCACGCAGGCGCTCCAGCGCAAAGGGCATGGTTTCGCGCACCGCCATCAGAGTTTCCAGACCGGCGATCTCATGATCCGAGATCGGACCCGCCGCCTTGTCCGCGCGCAGCGCCTCGATCCGCTCGGCGATCTCGGCCGCGCCGCGCTTGCCGATGGCCGGAGCGTCGCAGGCCATCGGATTGGCCGAGGCCAGCAGCGCCGTACGGCTTGCCGGTTCCGCAGCCCGTCCGGAAAAGCGGTCGATCAGCGCCCGGAACCGCCGGGGCCGCCACAGGTGGCGCATCAGCGCGGCCTTGCGCCGTTCGGTCGTGTTCAGCCCCTGAACGGCGGCGATCAGGATGCCGATATCGCCGGTGGCCGCCCGCAGGGGCAGCCCGCGCAGTTGCAGGGCAAAGAGCGAGAACACCTCGGCATCGGCTGCCGCCGGGTCCTCGCGGTCGAACACCTCATAGCCCACCTGCACGTATTCATTGGCGCGGTCGGGGTCGAGTTCCTGACGGCGGAACACCTCGCCCGAATAGGTGTAGCGGGCCGGTTCGGCGCCGTCGTTCATATGCATCTGCACCACCGGCACGGTGAAATCGGGGCGCAGCATCTGTTCGCCCCGCAGCGCGTCTGAGGTGACATAGGCGCGGGCGCGGATATCCTCGCCGTAAAGGTCAAGCAGCAAATCCGCCGGTTGCAGCAGCGGCGGGTCGACCACCTGCGCGCCGGCGGCCTCGAAACGCACGCGCATCATCGCGGCGCGGGCCTGTATCTGGGACCGGTTCGGCATCGTCAGCCCTGCCCGTCGAGGATTTCACGCACCTTGGCGACCAGGTCGGCGCGCGGCACCTCGAACTGGCTGGGGCGTTCTTTCCATTCCTCCAGCGTGGCGCTTTCGGCGATCTTGGCGCCAAGGATCAGGTCCTTGATCTGCACGATGCCCTTGGCCTTTTCGTCGCCGCCTTCGATCACCGCGACCGGAGAGTTGCGCTTGTCCGCGTATTTGAGCTGATTGCCGAAGTTCTTGGGGTTGCCCAGATAGACCTCGGCCCGGATGCCGGCGTTGCGCAGCTCGGCCACCATCGCCTGATAGTCGGCCATGCGGTCGCGATCCATGACGGTGACGACGACGGGGCCATGTTCAACGGCCTGCATCCGGCCCTTTTCGCGCAGGGCCGCCAGCAGCCGGTCAACACCGATGGACACGCCGGTTGCGGGCACTTCCTGTCCGGTGAAGCGCTTGACCAGATCGTCATAGCGCCCGCCACCCGCGACCGAGCCGAATTGCCGCTTGCGGCCTTTCTCGTCGAAGATTTCAAAGGTCAGCTCGGCCTCGTAGACCGGGCCGGTGTAATAGCCGAGGCCACGGACGACGGAGGGGTCGATGACGATGCGGTCGGGGCCGTAACCCTGGGCGGCAAGGAGGTCAGCGATCTGTTCCAGTTCAGCAATCCCATCCGCCCCGATCTTGCTGTCACCCACCGCAATGCGAAGGTTGGCCAGTGTTCCGGCGGTGTCTGCGGCTTTCGACGTCAGGAAGGCGATGACCGGCTCGGCCTGATCATCGCCAAGGCCGACACCGTCGATAAACGCGCCCGACGCGTCCAGACGACCCTTGGTCAGCAACTCGCGTACACCCTGTTCACCTACCTTGTCGAACTTGTCGATAGTGCGGAGGACATTGTCACGGGCAGCTTGATCATCGCCAAGTCCCATCGCCTCCAGCACACCATTCAATACCTTTCGGTTATTCACCCGGATCAGGTAATCCCCACGGGGAATTCCAACCTCTTCCAGCGTGTCGGCCAGCATGGCGCAGATCTCGGCGTCGGCGGCCATCGAGGCGGTGCCGACCGTATCGGCATCGCATTGATAGAATTGACGATACCGCCCCGGTCCCGGCTTCTCATTCCGCCAGACCGGACCCATCGCATAGCGGCGATAAGGCGTCGGCAGGTCGTTGCGGTGCTGGGCATAGACGCGGGCCAGAGGCGCGGTCAGGTCATAGCGCAGCGCCATCCAGTCGCCCTGCCCGCCGTCGTCAAACTCCTGCCACGCGAAGACGCCCTCGTTCGGGCGGTCCACGTCGGGCAGGAACTTGCCCAGCGCCTCGACGGTTTCCACCGCGCTGCTTTCCAGCGCGTCAAAGCCGTACCGATGGTAGACGCCTGCGATGGTTCGCAGCATCTCGGCGCGCTGCGTGACTTCCGAGCCGAAATAGTCGCGGAACCCTTTCGGCGTCACGGCCTTGGGGCGGGGCTGTTTCTTGGGCTTGGCCATTTGGGGCGTCCTTGCGGATATTCCTGTTTCGCGCGCGGTCTAGCCGATGGTCCACGCAGGGGCAAGGCAATGCGCTGCCGCAGGCCCGCATGTCGGGTCATTCCCCTGGCCGTTCCGTCAGATTTCGCGGAAATCCCCAGACCGCCCCCTGCCCGAGGCAAACCGCGCCGCGCCCGCGCGCCCCTCGGCTGTGAATGCGGCGGCCGAGCGCCATTCGCGGCGCAGGGCGGCGGCCAGATCGGCGGGCGGCATCCGGGCCGACAGGTGATCGGCGCGCAGACAGGCCTGCGGAAAGCGGGCGAGATCGCGGGCCAGATCCTGCGCCACCGCCAGAGCCTCGCCCTTGGGGCAGGTCCGGTTGGCAAAGCCCAGGGCCAAAGCCTCGGCGTCGTCGACGGGGCGTCCGGTGAGGATCAGGTCGTTGGCCCGCCCCTGCCCCAGAATCGCGGGCAGCCTGACGGTGCCGCCGTCGATCAGCGGCACGCCCCATCGGCGACAGAACACGCCAGTCACCGCGCCCTTGGCCATCACCCGCAGATCGCACCACGCGGCCAGTTCCATGCCGCCCGCCACCGCCGGGCCTTCGATGGCGGCGATGACCGGTTTCGAGAGCATCAACCGCGACGGCCCCATCGGGCCGGGGCGCGGGTCATGGATCGGGTCGGTCCAGCCGGCGGGAATGTCCAGCGAGGAAATCCAGCCATCTGCCTGCCCCGATCCGGCCGCCTTGAGATCGAAGCCCGCGCAGAAATAGCCGCCCGTGCCGGTCAGAATGGCGACTTGTTGCGTCTCGTCCGCCTCGAAGGCGAGAAACGCAGCGTAAAGCGCCCGCGCCGTGGCGGGATCGACCGCGTTGCGCGCCTCGGGGCGGTTGAGGGCGATGGTGGTGATCGGCCCGGTGATGTCTGTCAGAATGGTCATGGCGGTCCCCTCCTGCTTTTCAGCCTTGCGTTGGGTGGCGGGGCTGGCAAGTGTGACGTCGCGCCTGTATGAGCGGGGGCAGCACAATCAGGGGGCCAGCCGATGCAGCATCTCGAGGAACAGATCGCGCACCTGACGCGCAGCGTCGATGACCTGAGCGCCGTGGTCGCGCGCCAACAGGCCGAGATCGACCGGCTGACCCGCCGTGTCGAGATGCTGATGCAGCGCGAGGCCGCGCGCGAGCAGGAAGGATCGGGCGGGATCGTTCTGGGCGACGAACGCCCGCCGCATTACTAAGCAAGGAACTCAGCCCCTATGACAGGCTGAGAACCTTGCGTTGCCACAAACCAGTCATTGACCAGTCGCGCTTGCCGCGTAATCGAGCGGCAAACCCGTCGAGGGCGTCCCCAAGCTGATCGTCAAACCAAAGTTCCAGGGCATTGCGCGGCAGCATGGCCTTGTTGTGCTGGAAGGCCGTGACGCAGGTTCCACCCTTGCCATCGGGTTCAAGCGTCACGTCGAACTCTCCATCGGTCAGTCGATGGTTTTTCGCGCTGATGTTTCCGGAAAATCGATAGCGATAGTGCCGTGGCGCTTCGCTGTTCAGAACGGTCTGCCGCTGGTGCTGAAATATGGACGGACCCATCGTGTAGTAAACGTCGAAACTATTCGGGTCGTCGGGAACGGGTCTGGCCTCGTGCAGGACAGGATTCCAATTTGGCTCAGTTCCATGATCAGCTATTGCAAATGCACTCCAAACTTCCTCGACAGGGCGGTTTACGCGCACGCGCCGTTTGGATTTCCAATCCAGACCAAAGCGAAATCGATCCAGCACGACCCCGTAGGTGACGGAAATGAAGGTCAGCAATATCACGAGGCTGATAATCCCGGTCATCGCCGCAGGCAGTTCAAAAAGATCCACCATCGATTGCGCCGGATTGAACGTTTCATTGAAAACAAGCCAAAATGGCACGATTTCGACCATCATGCGCATGCGGCGGAATATCAGGATGAAGA
>NZ_JBXWSF010000012.1:0-70183 GCF_059613285.1 Ruegeria sp. BHSB058
CCGAAGGCCTGCCGACCCTCAAATTCGACCCCAAGCACGATCTGGTCTTTGACTATGACCACAACCTGCCGGGCCACGCCAACGCCATGATCTTGATGGCGACCGATGCTCAAGGGGACGTGATCCTGAAGCAGATCTACTATTCGGTCGGCGGCGGCTTTGTCCTGACTGAGGAAGAGCTGGCTCAAGGCAAAGACACCAATGACGGCCCACCGGTGCCATTTCCGTTCAAATCCGCAGCTGAAATGTTGGAAATGGCTGCCTCGTCGGGCAAAACCATTGCCCAGATGAAGCGCGACAACGAAATTGCGCGCGGTTGTGCGATTTCCTTCGCCAAGGGTACAGCCCGACTTTGGGAAGTGATGAACAACTGTATAGAGCGCGGGTTGGCCACCGAAGGCATCCTGCCGGGCGGCCTGAACGTGCGGCGGCGCGCCAAGGGTATCCATGACGCCCTGATTGCCGAACGCGGTATGAACCTGAACGCGCCGCACACGATCAACGACTGGATGAGCGTCTATGCCATGGCGGTGAACGAGGAAAACGCCGCTGGCGGTCAGGTCGTCACCGCCCCCACCAATGGGGCGGCCGGCACCATGCCCGCCGTTCTGCGCTATTACCTCGATCACGTTCCCGGCGCCTCTGAATCCCATATCGAGGATTTCCTGCTGACGGCCGCCGCCATCGGCGGGCTGATCAAGTACAACGCCTCGATCTCAGGTGCCGAAGCCGGGTGCCAGGCCGAGGTCGGCAGCGCCTCTGCAATGGCCGCTGCAGGCCTGTGCGCCGTGATGGGCGGTACGCCTGAGCAGGTTGAAAATGCTGCCGAGATCGCCCTCGAACATCACCTTGGCATGACCTGCGATCCGGTCAAGGGATTGGTGCAGGTGCCTTGTATCGAGCGCAACGGGTTAGCTGCGATCAAGGCAGTTTCCGCCGCCTCGCTGGCGCTTCGCGGGGATGGCAAGCACTTTGTGCCGCTTGATTCAGCGATCGAAACCATGCGCCAGACCGGCCACGACATGCACGAGAAATACAAGGAGACCTCGCTGGGTGGTCTGGCGGTCAACGTGCCGAACTGCTGAACTGCCGCCGGGGCCAAAACCGATTGGGCGGCTTTTGGCCCTTTTGAAATCCCGAAACCTGACCTAGCGTGCACGGCATGACTCAGGATCGCCCCGTTCTTGGCATTCTCCTGATGCTTGGTTTCTGCGTTCTTGCGCCGATGGGCGACGCAATTGCCAAACTGCTGGGAGAGACGATGCCCATAGGCCAACTTTTGCTGGTCCGCTTTGCGATTCAGGCGGCGGTTTTAATACCACTAATCGTAGCCACCCGGCGCCCGTGGCGCATGCGAGCGCGCGTCTTTCGCCTGATCGTGATGCGCACGGGCCTGCACATCATCGGAATTGCCGCCATGTTCACGGCACTGCAATTCATGCCTCTGGCAGAGACTGTGGCGATTGCCTTTGTAATGCCGTTCATCATGTTGATCTTGGGAAAATTGGTTCTGAACGAGGAGGTTGGCCTGCGCCGGATCGCGGCCTGCTTCGTCGGCTTTGTCGGCACACTTCTCGTCATTCAACCCAGCTTTGCCGCAGTTGGCCTGCCCGCCCTTCTGCCGCTTGTCGTTGCTGTGGTATTTGCGCTCTTCATGCTTGTTACCCGGCAAATCGCAAAGGAAACCGACCCGGTTTCACTACAAGCAGTATCCGGCGTGCTGGCGACAGTTGCGGTCGCTCCGGTATTGATCGCGGGCACGATTGCTGAACTGCCACAATTGTCCTTTACCCTTCCTCCGACAGTTGCAACCGCATGGCTTCTTATCGCCATCGGGCTTTTGGGAACTTTGGCGCATCTGCTGATGACGTGGTCATTGCGCTATGCCCCATCCGCAACTCTTGCTCCGATGCAGTATCTGGAAATTCCTGTTGCGACGGTGATCGGATGGCTCATCTTCCACGATCTGCCAAACGGGCTGGCAGCGGTCGGAATCTGCATCACCATCGGCGCAGGTCTTTATGTCATTCTGCGCGAGCGGGCCAGCGCCCGGTCAGCTCCGACTGAAACGCCTGCATGACCTGATCCAGCGAATCACGCGGCACCATGATCAGCATGCCCGGGCCGTCGAACTCCAACACCAAATCGGACAACGCTCTGTTGGAGGTTCCGATCTTACCATCCGGTTCGAAAACCAGCCCTCCGATAGGCCATTCCAAACCCCGGCTGCGCCCCATTACCTGTCGTAAAGGAAACAATGACACGATACTGCCCGGTTCGATTTTTAGTCGGATCGATGGTGGCGCGTGAAAGATGACCTCATGTTTGCCGATCAGAATGCAACGCTTTTCTGCATTTCGAATCAACGTATTGAAAACCGCAAGCTGGTGATCGACCCTACCGCCGAGGAAGCCGATTCCTAAAACCAGAGGTGCATCGATGTTGCGTAGCGCCTTGTCAAAATCCGTGCTCTCCTGCTCCCGAACCGGAAACAATCTATCGGCAGGAAAGCGGCCAAGTTCGGACTGTGTCAGCGAATCAAAATCGCCTATGACCGCGTCAGGCATCCGGTCATTCGCAATTACCGCTTGTGCGCCACCGTCCGCAGCCGCCACCAGCACCACGTTTTGAGCCATCAGAGCAAAATCCTTTGCCCCGATTTCGCCCCCTCCTACAAGACCAACCGGCGCGCAACTTTGGATAAATGCGGCATTTTTGTGACCACTGGATTTATTTTTGATTTTTCGACACATTCCGGCCACAAAATGATACCTTGAGTTACACAGTTTTGCGCCGAAAATGGCTCTGGGCGCAACATAAGCTAGACAACTGGTATGTAGAGGACGAGCGTCGCATGGTACAGAGCAACAAAGTGTTAACCGTATCTTACGGGACATTCTCATGCACCCTTGAAGGATTTGAAGATTCCTTTGAGACCATGAAAGCAATCGCAGAGTACTTTCGGGATCTTGCGGCGGATGACCGCTATTTCGGGTCCGAACCTCCGCAACCCGACCCAGAGATGCTGACACAAATCGCGCGACGCGATAAGGCCCGTCATATTGAGGCCCATCAGGATTCCGGCGGCATCCTGCTCCGCGCGTCGGGCGTGGCCGCACCTGCGCCGTCTGCAGAGACATCCTCGCGCGAAGACGAGGCACCCTTCGGCAACGACCGGATCGTCGACCGGCAGGATGTAGCGTCCGACGAAAACACAATTGACGAGGTGCAAAGCGAAGAATTGGCACCTGTCGGAGAAGCAACCGACAATTCCGATTTCGAAGACGTGCATAGCGCCGCGCCGCTGGAAGATGTTCCCGAGCATGTTGATGTCGAGGGACCCGACGAGCAACCGCAGGACATGCCGGTTTGGGGTCAATTCCAAGGGACCCCGCTGGAGGCGTCTCCGGAAGAGGTGACCGAAGAGAAAACTGCCCTTTCCGACGAAGTTGAGGAGACGGCGGATGCGCAAGACGCCATCGAACCCTGGTCGGATGAAGTCGATGAGAGTGTATCCTTCGAGGACGAGGTCGATGAGCATATGACCGACCTTCAGGATGCAACTGTTGCTTTTGAAGAGGAAACCGAAACCGCTTCAAGTGACGTTTCCGTGTCGCAGTTTGACCAAGTTAGTGAAGTCATCCCGTCAGAAGAGGCAGACGCTCTGAACGAGTTGACGGTTGAACCGGAAGAATTCGATGACGAGACCGCCAAAACAGAGGCACCGGTATCGTTCGATCATACCGAAGAAGTGGCGGATGACGCAGATTTGCCCGCACCCGAACTGCGGGCGACGCATTCCGGGCCTGATGCCGTATCCACGGCCGATGAGCCAGAGAGCATCCCCGTTGCCGACAGCATCGTAGCCAAGCTCCAGCGCATCCGCGCCGTGGTCTCACGCCACGATGCCGAAACTGGGCATCTCGCCGAGGACGAAAACACCGAATTCAAGCCACTCGAGGCTTTGAATACGGTCGATGCGATATCCGCAGCCTTCGCCAGGGCAAAGATCGAAGAAGACGCCCACAAAGAGGCACAGGAAAACAGTGCCGGGTACAAAATTCTGGGTGTGAAAGAGACGAACGATCCGATCGACGGCTTTCTGTTCTCCAAACCACAGGTCGGACTCGATTTGGGTTTTGACGATGTGGCGCCGACGATCGATGAAGAAACCACAAATACGCCCAGTGAAGCTCCGGTCGCGCAATCGGTGGAGGACGATTTCGATGGAATCATCGAGTTATCCGAAGAAAGCGCCGAACTCGCGGTAGAATACGTCGACGACAAGGATGAAGAGCTGTCACGGCTGCTGGCTACCGCCGAGCAAAAAATGAGCCTCTCCGGCGGGCAGGAGTCCGCCAATTTGGAGTCCGCTGAGGCAGGCGTGCTGCGACTGGTCGCGGAACAGCGGATTGACCTTGCCCCAGAAGACGTCGCATCGAGCATAGCCTCCCAAGCTTTCGAGAGGGAAGAAAGTGAAGGATTCAAGGCCTTTGCAGAAGCGCAAGGCGCCCAATCCATGCCCGAACTGCTTGAAGCGGCTGCGGCCTATCTGTCATTTGTTGAGGGGCAAGAGCAGTTCTCGCGCCCGCAATTGATGAACAAGGTCCGCGCCCTTGACCTGCCGACCTTTGATCGCGAAGACAGCCTGCGTTCGTTTGGTCAGCTGTTACGAGACGGCAAGATCGAAAAGGCGGGCGGAGGACGGTTCTCTGCCTCCAGCCAGATTGGTTTCCGCCCCGGCGATGAGCGTGCTGCAGGCTGACTATTGAAACAACAGGAATGCAAAAAGGCCGATCATCTGATCGGCCTTTTTTTGTTTGTTCGGCAAAGGCCGATTGTCAGCGCTTGTCCTTGTCCGGGTCGGCTTGGCCAACGCCACGAAAGACATATTTGAAGGGCAGCGCCCACAAAACGCCCAGACCGACATAAACCAACAGTTCCAGCCAGATTGGCGGACGATCCAACAAATTCAGCACTGTCACCACAGCCACAATATAAAGCGGCAAGCCCAACAGCAGGATGATCAAAGACCAGCGGCGACGGGCCTTGTAGCTGAGGCCCGGCTTCTTGGCCCCACCCATCAGTCGGCAAACGGGTCGGTGACCAGAATGGTATCCTCCCGCTCCGGGCTGGTTGAAAGCAGCGCCACAGGGCATTCGATCAGCTCTTCCACCCGTTTGACGTATTTGATGGCATTGGCAGGCAGGTCGTTCCAGCTGCGTGCGCCCTCGGTGGATTCGCTCCAGCCCGGCATTTCCTCGTAGATCGGCGTACAGCGCGCCTGTTGATCCGCCGCCGTCGGCAGATAATCCAGCCGCGCACCATCCAGTTCGTAACCCACGCAGATCTTCAGCGTCTCAAACCCGTCCAGCACGTCCAGCTTCGTTAGCGAAATACCGTTGACGCCGCTGGTGGCGCAGGTCTGGCGCACCAGCACCGCGTCGAACCAGCCACAGCGACGCTTTCGCCCGGTGACGGTGCCAAACTCATGCCCCCGGGTGCCCAGACGGTTGCCGTCCTCGTCATCCAGCTCGGTCGGGAATGGCCCCTCGCCCACGCGGGTGGTATAAGCCTTTACAATACCCAGAACAAAATCGATCGATCCCGGCCCGATGCCCACACCCGTGGCGGCCTGCCCGGCGATCACGTTCGACGAAGTCACGAAGGGATAGGTGCCGAAATCGATGTCAAGCAGCGCACCTTGCGCACCTTCGAACAGGATGCGCTTTCCAGCCTTGCGTTGTTCGTTCATGATCTTCCACACCGGACCGGCGTATTGCAGTATTTGTGGCGCGATCTCTTTGAGCTGCGCGACCAGCGCGTCTCTGTCCACCGGTTCTATTCCCAACCCCTTGCGCAGTGGGTCGTGATGTTGCAATGCCCGGTCGACCCGCGCTTCAAGCGTGGCATCATCAGCCAGATCAGCGACCCGAACGGAACGGCGCCCCACCTTGTCTTCATAGGCAGGCCCGATGCCTCGCCCGGTGGTGCCAATCTTGGTCCCTTTGGAGGCCGCTTCTTCCCGCGCCCGGTCCAGTTCGCCATGAATTGGCAGGATAAGCGGCGTGTTTTCGGCGATCATCAGAGTCTCGGGGCTGATGTCGACGCCCTGCGCCCGGATCGACTCGATTTCCTTGACCAGATGCCAAGGGTCCAGCACCACGCCATTGCCGATCACGCTCAGTTTGCCACCGCGCACGACGCCCGAGGGCAAAGCGTTCAGTTTATAGACCTTGCCGTCAATGACCAGGGTATGACCAGCATTGTGCCCGCCCTGAAAACGCGCAATCAAGTCCGCCCGCTCGCTGAGCCAGTCAACGATTTTGCCTTTACCCTCGTCACCCCATTGGGCGCCGACAACCACCACGTTGGCCATATCCGGTCCTTTTGCGCTGAACTACCAAACCCGGCTCATATACCGGGGCGCGTGGATCAGGGAAACCGCAAATTCGACGCACCGGACAGGCCACCTCTTCACCTTTTCAAAAATACTCCGGGGGAGTCGCGGCTTGCTGCGACGGGGGGCAACGCCCCTCTTGTCACTCTACAGGCAAATGCACAGGTTCGCCGTGGGGCGTCGTCAGGTACGCCTGCTCCCAGGCGGTGTGCATCCGGGCGACCTCGCTGAACTGCGCGACGCCGCTGTCGGCCAGAAACATCTCAAGCGTTTCAAGCCAGGCGCGAAAATAGTCTTCACCGCCGTCAAGCTCCTGCGTCAACCCTCGCCTTTTCAGGGTAGCCGCAAAGCGCTCTACCCACTCGGCCCAGGCGAATCGTCCGGCCTCGTTCATGACGACAGTCAACGCAAAGACCTGCGCGTGCCAGGGTGCCTCAAAAACCGGCTCGGGCGCGGTATGCGAGGGGCAGTCGTTCATCCTGGCACCAGATAGCTTTGCCACAGGTCCAGAACCACTTCATCGTCGGGGTGTTCCGGATGCGCCCACAACTCGCGGGAAAAAAAGCGCACGGCATAAAGCGGCTCGGGCGCCTCGCCCAACCCGTGCGCGTTGCTGTCGGGTAGAACGTGATTGCCGTGAACGTTTCGGATATAACCATGCGCCCCGGCCACGTATTTGGGCAACCGGGTGTGCCCGCTGGCAACCAGCGCATTATCGGTCGGCATGCGCACCCGTACCGCCTGACCTGCCGAGAACCTTGGCAAAGGCCCGGTCGGGCGGTCGGCGGGGCCGCCCTTGGCCAGAACACCAGCCACAGCTTGCGCTTTCAATGCCTTGGCTGCCAGCGGGTGGGGCGCGTCTCTTTCTTCGCCGCGCAGATCGCCCTCGGTCAGCACCCCGGATTCGACCAGCAGATCGGCCAGCGCAGAGATCCATTTCTCATAGTAGGAAAATCGCGTGTAATCCTTGGGCGACAACCTCTCGCGCGCGTGGCGTGAAACGTCTATGTTCCACTGACCCAGCGCCCCGGCAGCCAAGGTCACAGCCAAGGCGCGAGCGTGCCAATCCTCGGCGAAAACAGGGGCGTCCTCGGCCTCCGGTCTTACTGGGCCGTCGCCGAACCTCCCGCCCATGTCATGTACGCGGGTCATGACGGCACCTTGGCCAGGCCGGTGCCGATCATACTGTCACGAGTGACCAGCGCGGCGAGTTCCTCTTCGCCCATCCCGTCAGTCCCCTTGGGCCGCATCGGCAGCACGAGATAGCGTACCTCCGCTGTCGAATCCCAAACCCTGACGGTGGTTTCCGGCGGCAGGGTTACACCGAAATCTGCCAGCACCTTGCGCGGCTCACGCACCGCACGAGCCCGATAGGCATCGGATTTGTACCATCCCGGTGGGATGCCAAGCAGCGGCCAAGGATAGCAACTGCACAGGGTGCAAACGACCATGTTGTGCCGGGCGGGCGTATTTTCGACCACCACCATGTGCTCGCCCTGTCGACCGAAATAGCCCAGGTCGGCAACGACCGGTGTTGCATCCTTAAGCAGCGCAGCCTTGAATACGGGATCGCTCCAGGCCTTTGCCACCACATGCGCGCCGTTCTTCGGCCCGATGCGATTCTGATAGGTATCTATGATCTCATCGAGTGCTGCCGGGTCGATCAGCCCCTTGCGGGTCAGAATCGTTTCCAATGCCTTGACTCGCAGTGCGGGCTCAGGCGGCAAAAGAGCATGTGGGTGGTCGTGGTCGTCATGCGGCATAATCCGAGCCTGCGCGAGGCAAGGGCCTCTGTCCAGTCCTTTTGGTGTGATATCCGACATCACGGGACGTGATGGAAACTCCTCCCTTGCCCCTCCGGGCAAACTTGCATAGATACCACGCGATACACGCCACGCCGCACAGGAAGACCATGGAAAACGTTGTCCTCATCATTCACCTTCTTTTGGCTTTGGGCCTGATCGCCGTCGTTCTGATGCAGCGGTCCGAAGGTGGCGGGCTTGGCATGGGCGGCGGCGGTGGCGGAGTCATGTCGGGCCGCGCGGCGGCAACTGCCTTGGGCAAGCTGACATGGATTCTGGCGATCTGCTTTATCGTCACGTCGATCACGCTGACGATCATCGCGGCCAAGAAATCTTCGGGCAGTTCTGTCATCGACCGGCTGGGTGTTCCTACGCAGGAAGAATCGCAGCCCAGCACACCGGAGCTTCCGGCAGGCGAAGACCTGTTGCCGCCGGCACAGGGCGACAACGCGCCGCTGATCCCGCAAGCCGACTGATCCACAAAACCTAGAAATCCGATAGAGAACGGCACAGCATCTTGCGGTTCTCTTGCGCTTTGCGCGCGAATCTCTTATATGTGAAGTCCCGTGGTGCTGCGGTTTTTTTGACCGCCGGGCAGTTGATAATACGTCACACGGGAGCAGCCGAAAAACATGGCACGATTTATTTTCATTACTGGCGGTGTTGTGTCTTCGCTCGGCAAGGGCCTGGCGTCGGCGGCACTTGGCGCTTTGCTTCAGGCACGGGGATACTCGGTGCGTTTGCGCAAGCTGGATCCTTACCTGAACGTCGATCCCGGAACCATGTCGCCATTTGAACATGGCGAGGTTTTCGTCACCGATGACGGGGCCGAGACCGATCTGGATCTTGGCCACTATGAACGTTTCACTGGTGTGGCGGCACGCAAGACGGATTCAGTGAGCTCTGGCCGCATCTATTCCAACGTGCTGGAGAAGGAACGCCGCGGAGACTATCTGGGCAAGACCATTCAAGTGATCCCGCACGTCACCAACGAGATCAAGGATTTCATCGCCATCGGCGAAGATGAGGTCGATTTCATGCTCTGCGAGATCGGCGGCACCGTAGGCGACATCGAAGGGTTGCCATTTTTCGAAGCTATCCGCCAGTTCAGCCAGGACAAACCGCGCGGTCAATGCATCTTTATGCACCTCACACTGCTACCCTATATTAAAGCGTCGGGTGAGTTGAAAACAAAGCCGACCCAGCACTCGGTCAAGGAACTGCGGTCAATCGGTCTGGCTCCCGACATTCTGGTCTGCCGCTCGGAAGGGCCGATTCCACAGAAAGAACGTGAGAAACTGGCCCTGTTCTGCAACGTCCGCCCGGACAGCGTTATTGCGGCGCAGGACCTGTCCACCATCTATGACGCACCGCTGGCCTATCACAAGGAAGGTCTGGATCAGGCGGTTCTGGATGCTTTCCAGATCAGCCCGGCCCCGAAACCCGATCTGGCCAAATGGGAAGACGTCAGCGACCGCATCCACAACGCCGAAGGCGAAGTGAAAGTCGCCATCGTCGGCAAATACACTCAACTCGAAGACGCCTATAAGTCGATTGCCGAGGCGCTAACCCATGGCGGCATGGCCAACCGGGTGAAGGTGAAGATCGAATGGGTCGATGCCGAGATTTTCGACACCGAAGACCCAGCACCCCATCTCGAAGGTTTCCACGCGATCCTCGTCCCTGGTGGCTTTGGCGAACGCGGGACCGAGGGCAAGATCAAAGCCGCACAATATGCACGCGAGCACAAAGTACCTTATCTGGGTATCTGCCTGGGCATGCAAATGGCGGTGATCGAAGCCGCTCGAAACGTCGCCGGCATTGCCGAGGCCGGGTCCGAGGAGTTCGACCACGAAGCCGGGAAAAAGCGTTTCGAACCCGTCGTCTATCACCTCAAGGAGTGGGTTCAGGGCAATCACCGGGTCGAGCGCAAGGTCGGCGACGACAAGGGCGGTACAATGCGACTGGGCGCTTATGACGCGGTTCTGGCAGAAGGCTCCAAGGTGGCCGAAGTCTATGGCGCGCGCAATATCGAGGAACGCCATCGCCACCGCTATGAGGTGGACATCAAGTATCGGGAAAAGTTGGAAAAATCGGGCCTGAATTTCTCGGGAATGAGCCCCGACGGGCGCCTGCCGGAGATCGTCGAATGGTCGGATCATCCGTGGTTCATCGGTGTTCAGTATCATCCCGAACTGAAATCCAAACCTTTCGACCCGCATCCCCTGTTCAAGGATTTTGTCCGCGCCGCCAAGGAAACATCACGGCTGGTATAAATCACCGCAAAGTGTGGGGCGGGTCGGACTTTCCTGTTCGACATACCCCGTCTCAAGGTTCACTGTCTGTGGACACGAGACAGGAGATCGGTCATGAACTCTCAGATTACCCGCGCAGAACAGTTTGCGGCCTTGCATCGCAAGGGCGACCCGGTGATTCTCTTCAACATCTGGGACGCGGGCAGCGCTGCTGCAGTACGCGACGCCGGTGCCAAGGCAATTGCAACGGGCAGTGCTCCGGTTGCCATGGCGCAAGGTTTTTCCGACGGTCAGAACGTGCCGATGGATGACGCGCTGGATAATGCCCGCCGCATTGTCAACGCCGTCGATCTGCCGGTCACGCTGGATTTCGAAGGCGGATATGCGGAAGATCCGGCAACGATCACGACCAATGTTCGTGCAGCGTTGCAATCCGGCGTGATCGGCTTCAATTTCGAAGATCAGATCATCGGAACAAAAAACCTGTACGACATTGAAACGCAAGTGGGTCGGGTTGCCGCAATGCGCCAAGGCTGTGAGGCGTCCGGCATTCCTGCCTTCATTAATGCGCGCACGGATATCTTTCTGAAGGCTCATCCGGACAACCATGATAATGCAATGCTGGATGATGCCGTTGCACGCGCCAAAGCCTATGCTGATGCCGGGGCCAGCGGGTTCTTTGCCCCCGGCCTGAAGGATGAAGCACTGATTGCCCGACTTTGTGATACCATCGACCTGCCCGTCAACATCATCGCCCTGCCCGGCACGCCAGATACGCCGACACTGGCGAAACTAGGTGTTGCACGTGTCAGCTATGGTCCGGTGCCCTATCGACAGATGATTGCCTGGCTGCAAGAGAATGCGAGCGCGGCACTGCGGCCATAGGGTTGATCCGCGTTAGGGTATTGCAAATCTGCGGTTTCCTTCGCACTTTGCCTCGTGAACCGCAGGAGGAAATCCCATGACCAAGGGATACTGGGTCGCCCATGTGGATGTGGACGACATGGAGACATACAAGACCTATATCGCCGCAAACGCCGCACCGTTTGCCGAATATGGCGCCCGTTTTCTGGTGCGCGGCGGTGAGCGGCAAGTGCGCGAAGGTCAGGCGCGCGCCAGGACCGTGGTTATCGAATTTCCGACCTACGAAGATGCTTTGGCCTGCTATGACAGCGTCGGCTACCAGGATGCCAAGGCTTTGCGTGACCCGGTGTCGACCGGCGATCTGGTGATCATCAAGGGATATGATGTCTAGTTCCTGCTTGGCGACCTTCTCAAACCGGAATAGTCTGCCCCCATGCTGAAGAAGTTGTTTCAGGCGTTTCGCCCCCCCCAACACTCGGCGCTGCCCGATCCCGACGCCGAACTGGCGCTGGGGGCTTTGCTGGTGCGCGTGGCACAAGCGGACCGCGACTATCAGGTCGAAGAAATCCGGCTGATTGATAAAATTCTTGCGCGCCTTTACCAGCACAACGCGATCGAGGCCGCCAAGGTGCGCGCGACCTGCGAGAAGCTGCATGCCGCCGCGCCGGATACAGACACATTCGGCAAGCTGATCCGTGAAACCACCGATCTGCAAGAGCGTATGGCCGCCCTGGACGCGCTTTGGGAAGTCGTGCTCGCAGATGGCGAGACTCAGGAAGGTGAGATCAAGATCGTCGAAGAAGCCCGCGCAGCAATGGGGCTCAGCTTCAATGACAGCAAGGCGGCCCGCGCGCGCGTTCAAAGCCGCTTGGACCCGCAGTAAACCCACCCTATAACCGATTCATGTTTGGCAACTTTCTTTCTCGACTGACACAACCACAACCCGACCCGCTGGGTGCCGAAGACGCCCGTCTGGCACTGACCGCCCTGCTGGTGCGCATCGCACGGTCCGACCACGACTATGCAGATACCGAAATGGCCCGGATCGACCGCATCACCGCGCGTCGCTATGGCCTGTCCCCGTTCGAGGCCGCTGCCCTGCGCGCCCAGGGAGAGGATCTGGAGGCACAAGCCCCCGACACCGTGCGCTTTACCCGCGCCATCAAGGAAGCCGTGCCCTATGACGACCGCAAGGCGGTGGTCGAAGCGATGTGGTCGGTGGTTCTGGCTGACGGAACGCGCACCGGCGAAGAAGACTCGCTGTTACGGCTGGTAACCAGCCTGCTTGGCGTTAGTGATGTTGATTCGGCATTGGCGCGGCAAAAGGCACAACGTTCATGACCGCAATGCTGGGCATGTACGACTTGCCCTCGCTGCAACCCGCAAATGACAGGTTTTGGTCGCTCATTCGCCAACACCTTGGCCGAGGCCCCGATACGCTGACACGCGACCGGGATTTCTGGGATATCTGGCTCGACCCCGAGATGGTATTTTCGCAGACTTGCGGCATGCCCTATCGAACCCGGTTGCATGGAAGGGTGCAGATCGTTGGCACACCCGATTATGGTCTGCCCGGTTGCCCCCCTGGTCACTACTGTTCGGTGTTCGTCGCCCGCAAGGATGACCCACGTAGCCTGGAACAGCTGACCACCGGAACCTTTGCCTATAACGAAGCACTGTCGCAATCCGGCTGGGCTGCAGCGGTCACCCACTTGGCGGAACTCGGTCTGGCCCCCAGAATGCTCTTGGAAAGCGGAGGTCACGCCCGCTCGGCTCAAGCTGTCGCCGAAGGAAAAGCAGATTTCGCATCACTCGATGCCTTGACCTGGGAACTGCTGAAACAGCACACCGACCTCAGGTACAGGCTCCGCGAGGTCGATCGCACGGAGCCAACCCCAACGCTGCCCTACATTACATCCGATCAAGAAGACGCTTCAGCCATTGCTCGCGCCGTGCGCTCAGCGATCTCCGATCTGCCCGACACAGACCGCCAACTGCTGCATTTGCGGCAGATGGTGAACATTCCGGCCCAGGCATATCTGGCGATTCCAACACCTCCGGGTCCAGAAGTTTTCGCCAGGTCACCCTGACCGTTTCGAGCATTATCTATGATCAAAACGGGCAATCACCCCCCCATTTGCTACATTTGCGCATTGCAATGCTCAGGAATTTCGGCCCTAGTACCGGACCAACACCACTCACAAAAACCGGACAGACAGTGACCAGTACAGCCCCCGTCATCGAAATCAGGAACCTTCACAAAAGCTTTGGACAACTCGAAGTGCTGAAAGGGGTCGACATCACCGCGCATCGCGGCGACGTCGTTTCACTGATCGGATCGTCGGGATCGGGAAAATCCACGCTTCTGCGTTGTTGCAACCTGCTCGAAGACAGCCAAGAGGGCGAGATCATCTTCAACGGCGAACCGGTGCGCTGGACCGGCAATGGCAACACTCGCCGCCCTGCCGACCCCAAACAGGTGCTGCGTATTCGCACCAATCTTTCCATGGTGTTCCAGCAATTCAATCTTTGGGCACATATGACCATCCTGCAAAACGTGATGGAGGCCCCGCTGACCGTGCTGGGGCGCGACCGGCACGAGGTCGAGGACAGTGCCCGGAAATATCTTGACAAAGTGGGCATCGGCGACAAGTGCGACAATTACCCGGCACAGCTGTCAGGGGGCCAGCAGCAGCGCGCCGCCATAGCACGTGGGTTGTGCATGGAGCCGCAGGCGCTTTTGTTCGATGAACCCACTTCGGCACTGGACCCCGAGCTGGAACAGGAAGTCATTAAGGTCATCAAGGATCTGGCCGCCGAGGGCCGCACCATGATCATCGTAACCCACGACATGAAGATGGCCGCAGACATCTCCAGCCATGTCGTCTTTCTTCATCAGGGCCTTATCGAGGAAGAGGGCTCACCCGAAGATATCTTTACTGCCCCTGAATCGGAGCGACTTCAGGGCTTCCTTTCCGCCACTCAGGCGGCATAAATTCAAATCAGTAACAAACTGGGGAGTAACCAATGAAGAACCTGATTCTGACCACCGCAGCCCTAGCTCTGGGTGCAGGCATGGCAATGGCCGACACAGTGCGAATGGGCACCGAGGGTGCCTATCCTCCGTACAACTTCATCAATGACGCCGGTGAGGTTGACGGATTTGAGCGCGAGTTGGGCGACGAGCTCTGCAAACGCGCCGAGTTGGACTGTGAATGGGTCAAGAACGACTGGGATTCGATCATCCCGAACCTTGTTTCGGGCAACTACGATACCATTATCGCCGGCATGTCGATCACCGACGAACGTGACGAAGTTATCGACTTTACCCAAAACTACATCCCACCGGCGGCATCGGCCTTTGCCGCTGCCTCCGAAGGTGCTGATCTGACGGGCGTGATCGCGGCGCAGACCGCGACGATCCAAGCCGGTTATGTCGCTGAAAGCGGCGCCACCCTGGTCGAGTTCGCAACCCCCGAAGAAACCATCGCCGCCGTCCGCAACGGCGAGGCCGATGCCGTCTTTGCCGACAAGGACTATCTGGTGCCACTGGTCGAGGAATCAGGCGGTGAGCTGATGTTCGTCGGCGACGATGTTCCGCTGGGCGGAGGCGTCGGCATGGGCCTTCGTGAATCCGACGGCGAGTTGCGCGGCAAATTTGACGCGGCGATTACTTCGATGAAGGAAGACGGCACGCTGAACACCATGATCAAGAAGTGGTTCGGCGAAGACGCCGCTGTCTACGGCACTGACGGCACGACCGTCACCAACTAATACGTCCGGCAAACGGTTCGGCGCGCCTGGCGCGCCGAACCGGCACCGGTTTCTGGCCGGGCTTGACGATCGAAAGACGCCTCATGTTTTCCTATTGCGCTGATCCCGAAACGCTCAGCACGTTCCGCTGGTTTTCCTGCTACCTCACAAACGGCGTGCACCTGTCGTTCTATATGTCGTTCGTGAAGGTTCTGGCTCTCTTGGCCGTCACCGCGCCCGTGGCGCTGAGTTTCGGCTTTGTCGGCGCTATGTCCGCGCGGTCGCATCTACTGCCGCTTAGCTGGCTGGGTAAAGGATACATAGCTGTCGTACGTGGCGTACCCGACATCGCCTTCTTCCTGTTTTTCGTAATCGCGCTGGATCAAGCGTTCGAATGGACACGCCATCAGATACTTTGCCCCGAATGGACCGATGCGATCCGACAGGGCAACGATTTTCTGGTCTGCCCCGCCGCCAAATTGCCGCTTGGAACCGCTCCGGAATGGGTTCATCAAACCTACGGATTTTTTCTGGCCGTTATCACCTTCGCCATTGTGTTCGGAGCCTTCGCGGCCAATGTCCTGTTCGGCGGTATGCGCGCCGTGCCCCACGCCCAGTTGGAAACCGCCGCGGCCTATGGGATGAGCCGCAGCCAGACCTTCTGGCGCATTCTGGTGCCACAGATGTGGGTCTATGCCCTTCCTGGCCTCAGCAACCTGTGGATGGTGTTGATCAAAGCCACGCCGCTGTTATTTCTGCTGGGGATTGAAGATATCGTCTATTGGGCGCGAGAGATCGGCGGCACAAAGACCTCAAAATTCACCCAGTACCCCCACGGCGACTGGCGAATGTGGTACTTCCTGTTCCTGCTGGTCTTCTATCTCGGTATGACCCGGGTCTCTGAGATCGGCCTCGAAAAGCTGATGCGCAAACTGTCCCACGGGCAGGCGACATCCGGCGGTGAGCTGCTGCGCAAGGAGACCACCGCATGAGTTGCCTGCAAACCATCCACGACTATGGCCTGCGGTCGATCGGTATCGGTGAACGGCTTTTGCCCAAAAGTGATTTTACGCTGTGTGAGCATTTCACTTTGATCGGCTCGGGCATGATCTGGAACATCTATTTCGGCCTTATGGCGTTGACCACCGGCTTTTTCCTCGCGACCGCTCTGGCAGTCGGAAAAAGCTCGGTCAACCGCTGGGTGCGCAAACCGTCGGAATGGTTCATATTCGTGTTCCGCGGCTCGCCGCTCTTTATCCAATTCTTCTTTGCCTATTTCTTCTTCCTGTCGCTGAAGAAAAGCTATCCGATGTTTGACGACTTCACTTCGGCTTGGTTGGGGGCGCTGATCGTTCTGTTTCTGAACACCGCAGCTTATTCGGGTGAAATCTTCTACGGCGCTTTGCGCTCGATACCAAAAGGCGATCTGGAAGCCGCCGATGCCTATGGCATGTCCGGTTGGCCGCGCTTCCGCCGCATCGTGTGGCCGACTATGCTGCGGCTGGCTTGGCCCGCCTACACCAACGAGGCGATCTTTTTGTTCCACGCCACCACACTTGTTTTTTTCTCGGCCTTCCCAGCCTGGCAGCAGCGCGGCGACGCGCTTTACTACGCCAGCTATTTTGCCGACAAAACTTTCAACCCCTTCGTGGCCTACCCGATCCTGGCTTTCTATTTCATCTTGCTGACGCTGTTGATATCGTGGGCATTCAGTCTGGTGAACAAGCGCCTGAACCGGCACCTCCCGAACGGGCAACGCGCCAAGATGCGATTCCGTCTGAACCTCGCGCGATAGGAGTGCTCTAAGGCCGTCAAATAGGGTAACGGTCTTCTGGGCGAACGGCTTCAGACATGCAGTGACGTCAAGAGGCGATCTTTTTCTCCTACGTCCTCAGGTGTCGAAATTGCGGTTGCGAGGTCTTCCAGCGACGCTATGGAATGCCCGGCCCGGAAACTGTCCACATGCGGCAGCATCGCTGCGACGCCGCGAGCTTTGGGCGCGAAACCGTCCCAGCGCAAAAGCGGGTTGAGCCAGATAAAGCGGCGCGAAGAGAGGTGGAGGCGCTCCATCTCGTGCGCCAGACGCTCCGGATCACCGCGGTCAAGGCCGTCGGTTATCAATAGAACAACCGCGCCCTGTCCCATGACCCGGCGCGACCAGTCGCGATTGAATATGTGCAGGCATTCTCCGATCCGAGTTCCCCCTTCCCAATCCTGCGCCTCTGCGCCCGCTGCCATCAAAGCCGCGTCTACGTCGCGTTGATGCAGGTGACGAGTGATATTGGTCAGCCGCGTTCCGAATGTGAAGGCGTGCACGCGCGCCCAACCCGCGCCACGCGTGTTCGAAACAGCATGCAGAAAGTGCAGGATCATGCGGCTGTATTGGCTCATCGATCCGGAAATGTCGCAGAGGGCGACGAGGTTGGGCCAACGCGGACGTGGTTTGAGGCGTGCAATATCACGCAACTCACCGCCCTGACGCATGGCTGTGCGCAGAGTGCGGGCACGGTCGATGCGATTGCCCGAATGGCTGGCCCGCCCCCGTCGTGACAAGATGGGTTTGACCGGAAGTGAAAGCCGCGCCAGCATGCGCTTGGCCAGAGCGATTTCCTCGGTGCTCATCTGTTCGAAATCCAATGTGCGAAGACGTTCCTCACTAGAAGCTGTGCGCGAGGCGTCAACTTCTATCTCGGTCGCCTCTTCCTCTTGTTGAGATTCGGGCAGGTCGCGCTGCACACCTTCCAGCAAGGCCTCGGCAGCGCGTTTCGCGCCCGCATCCGCCTTGCGTTCCTCCTGCACGCCGCGTACCGCTGGCAGCATCATCGCCATCATGTGTTCAAGGTATCGCGGATCGCGCCAAAAAAGCCGGAACACCTGCGCAAACACGGCCCGGTGTTCCGGTCGGTTTACGAAGCAGGCGTGCAGCGTCCAGAAGAAATCTTCCTTTTCCGAAAATCCCGCCGCTTCGACCGCACGAATGGCATCAACCACTCGGCCAGGTCCTATGGGCAGGCCGGCCTTGCGCAGAGCACGGGCGAAATGCGTAATGTTCTGCGCCAGCTTCGGCTTGTCGGGAATTTCCAGCGGGAGTTGTTCGGCCATCAGCGTTCAGCAATGCCTTGCGGGATATGTTTTGACCGGTCGGGCATCAGACCGGTTCCAGCGATGCCTTGGCCTGATCGAGAATGCGCTTGGCTTCGGATCCCTGCAGTTTCTGGATATCGTCCTGATATTTCAATATTGCCCCAACGGTGTCACCGATCACTTCGGGACTCAGATCAAGGACATCTAGTGCCAAAAGACATTTGGCCCAGTCAATCGTTTCCGCAACGCCGGGTTTCTTGAACAGGTCCTCGGTGCGCAACTGCTGGACGTAGGCGACGATCTGACGGCTCAGGTTTTCCGCAGCCTCCGGCGCGCGGGCATGCAAAATCTCGACTTCGCGTTCAAAACTCGGGTAGTCCACCCAGTGATATAGGCATCGGCGCTTCAGCGCGTCATGAACTTCGCGGGTGCGGTTCGATGTCAGGATAACGATAGGCGATTCAGGAGCCTTGACGGTTCCAAGTTCCGGAATCGTCACCTGGAAATCGCTCAGTGCTTCCAGCAGGAAAGCCTCGAACGGTTCGTCTGTGCGGTCCAATTCGTCGATTAGCAACACCGGAGAACCGAGTTCATCCGGACGCATGGCTTGCAGAAGGGGACGTTCGATCAGAAACTCGTCCGAAAACAACTCGGTTTGCAAGGCCGTTCGGTCGGCCCCACCCGAAGCCTCGGCAGTTCGGATTGCGACCATTTGGGCGGGGAAGTTCCACTCATAGACTGCTGACGAAGCGTCCAGCCCTTCGTAACATTGCAGTCGGATCAGGCGGCGGTTCAGCCCTGCGGCGAGCGCCTTGGCAATCTCGGTCTTGCCGACGCCAGCCTCGCCCTCCAAAAACAAGGGGCGGCCCAGCTTGAGCGCCAGGAAAACGACCGTAGCCAACGGCCGCCCACAGACATATCCTTGAGCAGCCAGCAATTCCTGCACCGCACCGATTGTTTCTGGCTTGTTCATCCACTCTCCCCCGATTGTGCCCAACAGGTCACGACAGGTCCGGCGCGTCAAGTCGCGCGTTTTTCAGGACATATGTCAACTTCGCTGATCGGCAATCGGGGCGCACTCATTTCGAACTCCTTACAAGCCGCATGCGAATGTGGTGCCTCCAGTGATGTGTCAAACACAACCAGAGCGTCACAATGGGAGCTGCCCATCCGCTTTCGACCTCGATAATGTCCACAAGCTCCGCGCCTTGGGCGCAGGGATGCACTTCGAGCCGGTGCACAAGATGCGTTCCCATCCCGGTTTCGTCCGATGTCATCTGATGCCCGGCATCGGTGCACTTGGTGACCACCATCCTATAGGGCCGAGCAGGCAGAAGGCCAAACAGCGACAGGTCGACATCGATCACCTGCCCTTCGTGCACTGGCCCCGATGGCAAATGATCGAAGCGCATCCACGGCCGGGTCACTGCCTCGAGCGTGTCGAGGTCGGTGACCAGTTCGAACAACCGATCCGGGTCGGTCGGATAGACATGTCTGAACGTCAACGTCTTTTTCATGATGACTCCCGATGCCTTAGCCTGCATGGGCTACAGCGGTCTGAGAAGCGCGCAAATTGCCTCGCCCCTCACCGCTGGGGCTTTCCCGACCGCCCCGCCTGTGCTAGCGGGTGCGCCATGACACAAAGCCTCACGATCCGCCGCCCCGACGATTGGCATCTCCACCTGCGCGATGGCGCGATGTTGCGGGCCGTACTGCCGGAAACCGCCCGCCATTTCGCCCGTGCGATCATCATGCCCAACCTTGTGCCACCGGTGGTAACTGGTAATCAGGCAGCCGCTTATCGCGACCGAATCCTGGCGGCCCTACCCGAGGGGATCTCGTTCGAGCCTCTGATGACGCTCTATCTGACCGAGGATACCAACCCAGAGGACGTGACCAGCGCTTATGCCAACGGATTGATCAAGGCCGTCAAACTGTATCCTGCCGGGGCGACAACGAACTCGGCTTCGGGCGTGCGCGACTTTGACAAGGTCCGAAATGTGCTGGAGAGGATGGCCGAGATCGGCTTGCCATTATGCGTCCATGGCGAAGTCACGGACACACAGATCGATATTTTCGACCGAGAGGCGGTGTTCATCGAAAACGTTCTTGACCCGATTCGTAGGGCAACGCCCGGACTACGCGTGGTGATGGAGCATATCACAACGTCAAATGGCGTGGACTACGTCAAGGCAAACGCAAAGGATCTGGGCGCAACAATCACGGCCCACCACTTGATCATCAACCGCAACCATATTCTCGTGGGTGGCATCAAGCCGCACTACTATTGCCTGCCGGTCGCAAAGCGCGAGGAGCACCGCATTGCCCTGCTCGCCGCCGCCACATCTGGCGATGAGAGGTTTTTTCTGGGTACCGACAGCGCGCCGCATACCGATGCAAACAAAGAAATGGCCTGCGGTTGCGCGGGATGCTTCACCGCCACCAACACGATGTCACTGGTGGCCGAGATGTTCGATCGCGAAGGCGCATTGGACAAGCTGGAGGCGTTCACCTCGTTGAATGGGCCTGCCTTCTATCGGTTGCCGGTGAACACAGGAACGATCACCCTGATCAAGGGGAAGCCGGTGGCCTATCCCACAAAGATCGAAACCGGTGAAGGGCCAGTGACGGTGTTTGATCCCGGGTTTCCTTTGCATTGGCACGTTCACTGACTGCATCTTTTCCCAAATGCTCCCGCCGGAGGCCGACAGCCTCTCTGACCAGATCCAAGGATTGAACAGTATGATCCCGTCTAGCTTTCCCGACGCCACCGAAATCGCCCGTCTGACCGCACGGATGCTTTTGGAGATCAAGGCCGTGCATTTCAATGCGCGCGAACCGTTCACGCTGGCCAGTGGCCTGCCAAGTCCGACCTACATCGATTGCCGCAAGCTGATCTCGTACCCGCGCATTCGCTCTACGCTGATGGATTTTCTGACCGTTACCGTGATGCGCAACGCGGGATTCGAGGCCTTTGACAACATCGCGGGCGGTGAAACCGCAGGCATCCCCTTTTCAGCCATGGTGGCTGAGCGTATGGCGCTGCCGATGACCTATGTTCGCAAAAAACCCAAAGGATACGGTCGCAATGCCCGGATAGAAGGTGTGATGAGCGAGGGCCAGCGAGTGTTGCTGGTCGAAGATCTGACCACCGATGGCGGATCAAAACTCAGCTTTGTCGACGCGATCCGCGCAACCGGAGCCACCTGCGGCCACACGGCGGTTATTTTCTATTACGGCATCTTCCCCGAAACGGAGAAGACACTGGGCGAACATGGCGTTAAGTTGCATCACCTTTGCACCTGGTGGGATGTGCTGGCTGAAGCCAAGGTGCAAGGCGCGTTTGATTCCGAAACTCTGGACGGAGTTGAAGCGTTTCTGAATGACCCGCGCGGCTGGCAGGAGGCCAACAAACCGACGTAACTCGGTAGAACCGTATGTGGATAATTAAAGCCGAATCGTGCCACCTCGGACAAAATATTGTGGTACTTTCTTTAATGCGCCACATGATGTACCATCCCAATAACAACCAAGCCCTGCTGTACGAAGTTATCCCACGGTCTCCCGGTGAGTTAACCACAGGGATTTCCAGATGGCGCAGTCCTCGCGCATACGTGTAGACAGGGCGGTAAGGCGACGGGGACAAGAATGAACGAGATCAGCAGTATCGGGCAGGCAACGGCACAGATTCAGAATGCCGAAACCATGCCGCATTCGATCGAAGCCGAGCAGCAGTTGCTGGGCGCGATCCTGACAAACAACGACCTGTATGACCGCATCGCTTCGATCATCGGGGCCGAGCATTTCTTTGATCCGGTGCACACACGCATCTATGAAGTGGCCGCAGCACGTATAGCCAAGAACGCGCTTGCCTCTCCGGTGACACTGAAATCCTTTATGGCCGAGGATGAGGGCCTCAAGGAACTGGGCGGACCAGCCTATCTGGTCAAGCTGGCCGGTGCCTCGATCAGCGCCTTTGCTGTGCGCGACTATGCGCAGATGATCTATGATCTGGCTATCCGGCGTGAGTTGATCCGGCTGGGGCGGGACATCTCGGATAAGGCGGCGCGGGTCGACGTGGCGAGCGAGCCGAAAGAACAGATCGTCGAAGCCGAGCAGGCGCTTTACCAGCTTTCGGAACAGGGGCAGACGGAACAGGGGTTCCAGTCCTTTCTCAAGGCCGTGACCGAAGCAGTCAACGTCACCAACGAGGCCTATCAGCGCGGTGGCGGAATGGCAGGAATTTCGACCGGCCTGGTCGATCTGGACAAGCAGTTGGGCGGGTTGCATCCGTCGGACCTGATCATTCTTGCCGGACGCCCCTCGATGGGCAAGACCTCGTTGGCAACCAATATCGCGTTCAATGTGGCAAAGGCCTATCGGCGCGGAACCAGGTCGGACGGCTCCCAAGGCGCGGTCGATGGCGGCGTCGTCGGGTTCTTTTCGCTGGAAATGAGCGCCGAGCAATTGGCGGGCCGGGTTCTGGCCGAGGCCTCCGAGATCTCGTCGCACAAGATACGTCAGGGCGATATGACCGAGGCCGAATTCCGCCGGTTCGTGGATGCCGCCAAAGAGCTGGAAGCCTGCCCACTTTTCATCGATGACACACCTGCATTGCCAATTTCCCAGTTGGCGGCGCGCGCGCGTCGCCTCAAGCGGACACACGGACTGGACTTGCTGGTCATCGACTATCTGCAATTATGCCGGGGCATGTCGGACAACCGCGTGAACGAGATTGCAGAAATCTCAATGGGCATGAAAGCGATTGCCAAAGAGTTGAACATTCCCGTCATCGCGCTGTCCCAGCTTTCGCGTCAGGTGGAAAACCGGGACGACAAACGCCCGCAACTGTCCGACCTGCGGGAATCGGGCTCGATCGAGCAGGATGCCGATGTCGTGATGTTCGTTTTCCGCGAGGAGTACTACAAAGAACGCGAAAAGCCCGGCGATCACGAGTTGGACAAGATGGAAGAGTGGAAAAACGCCATGGAGCGGCTGCACGGAAAGGCCGAGTTGATCGTTGGCAAACAGCGCCATGGCCCAATTGGCACAGTCGAGCTGTCATTCGAAGCACAATTCACCCGCTTCGGCAATCTGGTCAAACCCTGGCAGCAGGGCGGAGAAATCGAAGGATACTGAGGCAACCCACAATGTGGTAGTCGGTTGCAATGCAGTTTTCCGACGACGGAGCGCCTGTTCCAAGCTCAGGTGACGTCGCGATAATCTTGGGCGCAATATGGAACCAGAACTTCTTTGAGCGGTGCGAATAAACCGGTTTTCCTCAACGGATCATGGCCCAGATCGTTCAAGAGTTCATCATGGTAGTGGGCCATATGCAAAAGCAAGGTTGCCGAGCGTGCGGGCCCGTCGGGCATCCATGATTGCTTCCAGCGCCGCAGACCGTCGATCGCGCCCTGCATCGCTTGGGACGAAGGAAGTTCGACATTGCCGGCGGCGACCTCGGCCAGCCAACGGGCCTGCAGCGCAAATGTGGTTACACTCATGAACGACGAGGCACGACCGACGAAGGCCAAGTTTGGAACATCGGGGTGCAGGATATGCCGGTACAGATAAATGCCATCCGTCCCTTCCCCAAGTCTCGTACGAAGATCATCCGGCAATTGGTCCAGCCCTGTTCGCCACCCTGTACCGAACACCACGCAATCGACGTCAAGCGCCTCGCCATCTGCAAGAACGAGTTTATTGCCGTCAAACCGAGCTATCGCGCTGCGGTGAGCCGAAATTCTGCCACTGCGAATTTTTTTCAAAAGGCCGGGTCGCGGGACCATCGTGACTTCGCTGAACGCATCCAGTTCCACCGGGTGATCCGGCACCAGGTTTTTGCCGTTTGAAATCCGCATACCCAAACCCTGCTGTGTCCGCAGCAGAACCTCGACCACGCGCCAGAACAGCCAAGGCAGCGGGTAGCCCACGTTATGCAAGGCCCGTACCATTGGCGTCGGTCGAACATAGGGTGGGATCAGGGCCGCAACCAGCCGCGTCAGCATTCCCCATTTGAATGGCAGCAACCCCAGCAGATTTCTGGGCACCGGCCAATGTGCTGTGCGAAAAACCAGATGCACCTTGTCAGCAACGTCGGTGGCCGATCCTGCGATATCGGTTGCGCTTTTGCCATATCCAACCACGGCCACACGTTTGCCTTTGAGCACGTCGAGTGTCTTGACCTGGCTACTATGAAGAATTTCCCCACTGAACCGGTCCTGCCCTTCGATTATCGGTATGTGCGGTTGTTCGGAATAGAGGCCGGTGGCGATGACCAAAAGATCTGCCGTCCTGGTCTTTGACAGACCATTCTGGTCGGTGTCGACCTTCCACACCTCGCCAGACTGGCGTACAGACGTAACTCGCGTGCCCAGCCGCAGGCGGTCCGTGATGTCGTAATGCGCGCAATAGTCTCTCAGGTATTTCTGAAATTCCGGACCGGGCGTGAACGGAGAGGCGGACTCGGACAAGGGAAAATCCGGAAACTCATAGAGGTCCTTTTGGACCTGTACTCCGAAATCGTAGTACCCATCAGCCCACACACCGCCCAACTCCGGGTTTCGATCAAGGATCGTGCATTTAATACCCTTTTCCTGTAGGCATTTGGCCGTTGCCAGACCCGAAACTCCGGCCCCGATGATCAGCGCTTCTTTGATGTTGCCCGGGTTCATCGCTCGGCCCGCCCTATACCGAATATGCGTGATCCAAGAAGAAGGAGCGCACCCAACACCCAAAGCGCAAGAATATACGCGCCGAATATCGTCCACAGCGCCCAGACCCAAAGCCCCTGCCAGACAGACTTCAGCGGCTGAGGATCAGCCAACCTTGACCGGGCTGAGACGATGATGAACAGGTGAAAAAAACCGATGACGGCCCCCAAAAAGGTTCCCGCCCAAAAAAACGCAGACATGGTGCCCCCCATGATGTCCTACCAGCAATATAACATAAAACCTATTTCTGATGTGCAGACGAGTTGCGGACGACACGACGCTTGACCTCAGGGCCGAGAATGGTTCACAGATTGGCGCATGACCAAGGTATTCCTCAACCTGCCGCGCCGTGAGATCTTGGCGCGCCATTTCGGCCACCGCCGTAAACGCTTTGCCGGATAGATCGGGGGCACTGCTGCCCCTGTTTTCACCCAAACTCAAAGCGAGAACACCATGACAGAATTTACTGAAATCCCCGTCATTCGGCTGGGCGACCGACCCGATTCAGAGATCGCCGCCGATTTTCGTGCCGCCTATGGCGTCACCGGCTTCGGTTATGTCGAAGAGCACGGAGTCGACCCGGCTCTGGTTGAAGCAGTCTTTGAAGCATCGCGCCAATTTCACGCGCTGCCGATCGAAGCCAAGATGGCCATTGCGGTCGACCAGAGCCACCGCGGTTATATCCCGATCAATACGTCGACGGACGTCAATTCGACGCTGGCCGTCGTGACCAAGCCGAATCAATCCGCGAGTTTCATGATGATGCGCGAGGATATGGCTGCCGACCCCGATGTTTATTTATCCGGCCCGAACCGTTGGCCGGATTTGCCAGGATTCCGCGAAACCTTGAATTCTTATGCCAACACCATGTCCACCCTTGGGGGGCGACTGATGAAGATCGCACTACAAGCATCTGGTGTGACAGACACCTCAATACTTGACGCGTTTTCAACCCCGACCATCTGGTTGCGCCTGTTGCACTATCCACCGCAACCTGACGCCAGCCCTGATGACCTTTTCGGCTCGGCTCCACATACGGATTTCGGCTGTCTAACCCTTCTGGCGCAGGACAACGTGGGCGGCCTGCAAGTCATGACACCCGCAGGAAACTGGGTGGATGTGCCAACACGGCCCGGCACGTTTGTGGTCAACGTCGGTGACATGCTGCACCGGATGAGTAATGGGCGACTGCTCTCGACACCGCACCGGGTGATCAACCGCTCGGGTCGCGAACGGTACAGCTGCCCGTTTTTCTTCGACCCGCATGTCAATACCGTGATCGAACCCCTGCCGGGGACCGGTACCCCCCGGTACAAACCGCTTCTTTTTGCGGATTTTCTGCGCGGGGAACTGGAAGCGGCCTATGACGCCCACAAACCAGCACAAAGTTAGATCTTTTCCCTCTTGACCTGCGGGCGTCCGCTGTCATGAACGGAGCCCATGAGTACTGCACGTCTGACCATTGACCTGTCCGCGCTCGCCGATAATTGGCGGGCGCTTGACGCAAGAAACACCGTTGAGACCGCGGCTGTAGTCAAGGCGGATGCCTACGGCCTGGGTGTTCGGCGTGTTGCACCCGCGCTGGCCAAGGCGGGTGCTCGAAAGTTCTTTGTCGCCGTCGCGGGTGAAGGCGTGGCGGTGCGTGAGGCACTTGGACCGGGACCGCTGATTGCCGTGTTTTCGGGACATATGCTGGGCGATACTGATATCCTGCGCGACTATGATCTTGTACCGATGCTCAACTCTACCGAACAATTCCAGCGTCACATGGAAACGTTGTCGGGTCACCCCTTTGGCATCCAACTGGACAGCGGCATGAACCGGCTGGGTCTTGAGCCTGCCGATTGGGCTGAGTTGCGCGAAACGGCACTGTCCAGAAACCCCGTTCTGATCATGTCGCATCTGGCCTGTGCAGATGAGCCAGATCATCCGATGAACACGCAGCAATTACACGTTTTCAAAGAGATGACGGAAGGAATTAATGTTCCCAAGTCGCTTGCGGCGACGGGCGGATTGCTATTGGGGTCAGACTATCATTTCGATTTCTGCCGACCCGGCGTCGGTCTTTATGGTGGCCAGCCCTTTGCCGAGGCAAAACCAGTCGTCACCGTCGATCTTCCAGTCGTGCAGGTTCGGCACGTACAGCCCGGTGAGACAGTGGGCTATGCCAACGCCTGGACCGCCACGCGTCCGTCGCGGATCGCAACTGTCGCTGCCGGGTATGCTGACGGCCTGCATCGGGCCACAGGCGGGGGGATCAAGGCCTATGCCTGCGGAACGCCTTGTCCGGTCGTCGGGCGCATCTCGATGGACCTGATTACAATCGACGTCACCGACGCAGGCCACGTCCCCGAGGCGCTGCAGATATTGAATGCGCAGCAGACCGTGGATGATCTGGCAAAAATCGCCGGAACAATCGGTTACGAAATCCTCACCTCGCTTGGCGCGCGATATGCACGGAAATACGTGGAATGAACCCTCTCGCTCTTCTGGCCGGACTTGGTCGAACAGTTTTGACCGTCCTTGCTGCATTCGGGCGGGTCGGCCTGTTCGCGTTTGATGCGATATCGCATATTTTCCGCCCGCCCTATTATCCGCGCGAATTTGGTGTGGCTCTGCTGAATATCGGCTGGCTGTCGCTGCCAGTCGTCGGCCTGACCGCGATTTTCACCGGTGGCGCGCTGGCGTTGCAGATCTATGCAGGCGGTGCACGTTTCAACGCCGAGGCCGTGGTACCCCAGATCGTCGCAATCGGCATGGTGCGAGAGCTTGGACCGGTTCTGGTCGGCCTGATGATCGCGGCTCGCGTGACGTCGTCAATTGCCGCCGAAATCGCCACGATGAAAGTGACCGAGCAGATCGATGCGCTGGTCACCCTGTCGACGCATCCGATGAAGTACCTGACCGCCCCACGCGTGTTGGCCGCGCTGATTACAGTGCCAGTTCTGGTCGGCGTCGGAGACATCATTGGAATCGCTGGTGGTTATGTTGTGGCGACGCAAAATCTGGGCTTCAATGCCGCCGCCTATTTGCAGAATACCGTGGATTTTCTTGAAACCCGCGACATTGTTTCGTCATTGGTCAAGGGGGCGGCCTTTGGCGTCATCGCGGCGCTGATGGGATGCTACTACGGCATGAACTCGGGCCGTGGGGCGCAGGGCGTGGGCCGCGCCACCAAGGGGTCGGTCGAGGCCGCTGCCGTGCTGATCCTTGCCGCCAACTTCGTTCTGACAGGGGTGTTTTTCTCGATATGATCCGGATGGAGAACGTTCATAAGGCCTTTGGCGACAATCGGGTTCTACAAGGAATGAACCTTGAGATTCCAAAGGGCACCTCGATGGTGATCATCGGCGGATCGGGCACCGGAAAATCCGTGGCGCTGAAATGCATTCTAGGGCTGATTGCGCCCGACAGCGGCAAGATCTTCGTCGATGGGCGCGATGCGACCGAAGGCGACCGTGATGCGTTTCTGGCGAGGTTTGGCATGCTGTTTCAGGGCGGCGCTTTGTTCGATTCTCTGCCCGTCTGGCAGAACGTGGCCTTTCGCCTGCTGCGCGGGTCGCTGAAACGCCCGGCGGACGAGGCGCGCGAAATCGCTATCGAAAAGCTGCGCCGAGTGGGCCTGAAATCCGACGTCGCCGACCGGCTTCCGGCGGAACTGTCAGGCGGCATGCAGAAACGCGTGGGGCTGGCCCGCGCCATCGCCGCTGAGCCCGAGATCATCTTTTTTGACGAACCCACCACCGGCCTTGACCCTATCATGTCCGGCGTCATCAACGACCTGATCCGTGAGATCGTGACCGAGATGGGCGCCACCGCGATGACCATCACCCACGACATGAGTTCCGTCCGCGCGATTGCCGACAACGTGGCGATGCTGCATGACGGGCTGATCCAGTGGACCGGGCCTGTGAGCGAGATGGACACGAGCGGCGATCCCTATCTGGATCAGTTCATTTACGGGCGGGCGGAAGGGCCGATTGAGGCGGTGCGTTGATAGGACCGTTGGAAGGTTCTATCGCGCTGTTTCTATTGGCTTCACCCTTTGTGGCTGCAGCCGTAACAGTGTGGCTGGGCATGAGATTGCAACTCGAGCCGGACAGTCGGAAAGCAGGAGTATTGTCTGCTACACTGCCATCCATGACATTCCTTTGGCTTGCTCTGCTGATCTTCGTAAATGCCAGCGGTTCCGATCTGCGACGGCACATGTCGTGGCATCTTCACTTGGTGACACTAGGCGCATTTATTGCTGTCAGGTTCTAATTTTCCAAGCATTTATCCAAAGCTCGTTTCGCCTACACGCAGCTATTTCAGCGCTGCTTTGTGCTGTTGCGGGGTATGTCATGTTTGCAGTCATCTTTCTTTGATCAATCCGTATTGAGCGAGTCCAAAAGGGCCGCTAGCCCATTTCTTTTTGCCAATACTCCTACCGGGTGCAAAACACGATTCACCCTGCGACCGACTGATGCGCTCAAGTTACCTTTCCCTCTTTCAAATTTGATAGGAAACGCGCAAGTCTAGGCGAACCAACAAAAACAAGCCGCCATGCTCATCCGCCTCGCCACCCTTTCGCTCCTGCTCCTCTACCCCATCGCGTGGTTCGCTCCACTGATGCGCGCAGGGCTACTGCCGATCTTCGGCCTCAGCGAGATCAGCGTGATCACCGGGCTGCAATCGCTGTGGACATCCGACATTTTTCTGGCCCTCGTCGTTACCGTCTTCGCTCTCTTAGCCCCCTACATCAAAACCATCGGCACCGCGCTGATCCAGTGGAACCTGCTGGACCCTCGCCTACAGCCCGCGCTGAACATCCTCGGCAAGCTGGCGATGGCCGATATCTTCCTCATCGCGCTTTACATAACGCTGGCCAAGGGAATCTCCTACGCCACCATAGAAACGGCCTGGGGGCTTTACCTGTTCACTGGCTGCATCCTGGCGTCGATGGTGCTAGGCTTTCTGACCGAGCGCCGCGCAACCTGAGGGCTTGATGCGGCGCGCGTCCTCGGGCACCAAGGGCGGCATGGCAAAGACGAAAACCTTCACCTGTACCAGTTGCGGCGCGGCCCATTCGCGGTGGTCGGGCCGTTGTGACGCCTGCGGCGAGTGGAACACCATCGCACAGGAGGTACCGCTGTCCGCCGGTCCCGCGTCGAAATCGTTGGGCGGCAAGCGTGGGCGGGCCATCACGCTGAGCGATCTGGCCGCAGAGGAAACGCCGCCGCCCCGCACCATCTGTGGCGTCGATGAGCTGGACCGCGTTCTGGGCGGTGGATTGGTTCCCGCCTCGGCCATATTGGTGGGGGGCGATCCGGGAATCGGCAAATCCACCCTGCTTTTGCAGGCGGCAGCACGGTTCGCCCGAACGGGCTTGAAAACCATCTATGTTTCGGGGGAGGAAGCCAGCGCACAGGTGCGCATGCGTGCACGCCGGCTTGGCCTTGCCGATGCGCCGGTGCAACTGGCCGCTGAGACCAATCTGCGCGACATCCTGACAACGCTCGAGGCGGAAAAACCCGGCCTTGCCATCATCGATTCGATCCAGACCATGTGGGCCGACAACGTCGACAGCGCCCCCGGTTCGGTCAGCCAGGTCCGCGCGGCAGCGCATGAGTTGACCTCTTTCGCCAAGCGGCACGGCGTATCGATCATCATGGTGGGTCACGTCACCAAGGAAGGCCAGATCGCCGGCCCCCGCGTGGTCGAACACATGGTCGATACGGTTTTGTATTTTGAAGGCGAGCGCGGGCATCAGTTCCGTATCCTGCGTGCGGTCAAGAACCGGTTTGGTCCAGCGGACGAGATTGGGGTTTTCGAGATGACAGGCAGGGGGCTGGCCGAGGTCAGAAACCCATCGGCCCTGTTTTTGTCCGAACGCGGCAAACCCAGCCCCGGCTCGGCAGTATTTGCCGGGATCGAAGGCACACGCCCCGTATTGGTCGAGTTGCAGGCGCTGGTCGCCCCTTCGCCCCATTCTCAGCCTCGTCGCACGGTTGTTGGATGGGACAGCGGGCGTTTGGCGATGATTCTGGCCGTGCTTGAGGCGCGTTGCGGAATCCCCTTTGCAGGGCTCGATGTCTATCTTAACGTCGCGGGCGGGCTGAAGATTTCCGAACCCGCCGCCGATCTGGCGGTTGCCGCAGCGCTGATGAGTGCGCGCGAAGACGCTGCCCTGCCGGCCGACACCGTCGTTTTTGGCGAAATTTCTTTGTCAGGTGCACTAAGACCGGCCCCGCAAACCGAAAACAGGTTGAAAGAAGCGCAAAAACTTGGTTTCACGTCAGCAATTGCTCCGGCAGGTGGCAAAACGGCCACTGTGGCAGGACTGACACTCACCCGACCATCTGATCTGGTGGGGTTTGTTGGCGAAACCTTCGGAGCAGGCTAGTATCGCGCCCGAGGCAGAAAAGAGCAGGCTAACACCATGGAAGGTTTCACCATCATCGACGGGGTCGTTGCCCTGATCATCGTGCTGTCAGCGCTGCTGGCCTATTCCCGGGGATTGGTGCGCGAAACGCTCGCCATCGTCGGCTGGGTCGCAGCTGCTGTTCTGGCTTTCCTGTTTGCGCCAAAGGCGATGCCGCTGATCAAGGAAGTGCCCGTTTTGGGCGAATTCCTGCGGGACAGTTGCGAGTTGTCCGTCATTACCGCTTTCGCAGCGGTTTTTGCCGTAGCCCTGATCGTGGTCAGCGTATTCACACCACTCTTTTCCTCGCTGGTTCAACGTTCGGCTCTGGGCGGGCTGGATCAGGCGTTGGGGTTCTTCTTTGGCGTGGCGCGGGGCATCGTCCTGGTGGCCATCGCGTTCTTTGTCTACGACACTGTAATGACCGGTCAGAACTTCACCATTGTCGATGAAAGCCGCTCGGCCGAGGTTTTTGCGCAGTTCAGCGCCAAGATCGAAGAACAAAACCCCGAACAGGCGCTCGGATGGGTCACCCAGCAATATGAAGACCTGGTCGGGGCCTGCAGCAACCCGCAGCAGTAATTCATCCGCCATTCCTGAAAATGCCCGGGCAAGTCCCGGGTTTTTTTTGTTTTGGCCGCTCATTTCTTCACCTGCGGCAAATCGCGGACGTGATCCTTTGGTGACACAGGGCGTCTGAGGCATTATGTGAAGGCCAACTCGGAACAGGAATCGGAGCTGCCCGCCTTGCAAAGCCCGCAGATGCCCCCCGCCCACCCATTTGACGATGACAAGCTCCGCGAGGAATGCGGGATATTCGGCGTCGTCGGTGTTCAGGATGCTGCCAACTTCATAGCTCTCGGTCTGCACGCCCTGCAGCATCGCGGTCAGGAGGCGGGCGGCATTGTCACCCACGATCCTGAACAGGGCTTCAACTCGGTCCGCCGATTCGGGTATGTCCGCGACAACTTCACATCCGCCGACATCATGGAAGCCCTGCCCGGACCACTGGGGATCGGCCACGTGCGCTATTCGACGGCCGGGTCCAAGGGGCAGACCGCGATCCGCGACGTGCAGCCGTTTTTTGGTGAGTTTTCCATGGGCGGTGCTGCGATTGCCCATAATGGTAACATCACCAACGCCAACGCATTGCGCCGCGAACTGATTGAACGCGGTTCTATCTTTCAATCTTCGTCCGACAGTGAATGCATCATTCACCTGATGGCGCGTTCCCTGCAGCGCAACATTCCCGAGCGGATGGAAGACGCCCTGCGCCGGGTCGAAGGCGCATTTTCAGTGGTGGCAATGACACGGACCAAGCTGATCGGCGTGCGCGATCCGATGGGCGTTCGGCCGTTGGTGCTGGGCAAGATCGGTGACGGCTGGTGCCTAGCATCGGAAACCTGTGCACTGGACATCATCGGCGCGGAATTCATTCGCGAAATCGAACCGGGCGAGATGGTTGTGATCACTGCCGAAAAGGGTGTCCAAAGCAACTTTCCATTCCGGCGACAACCGCCAAAGTTCTGCATTTTCGAGCACGTCTATTTCTCGCGCCCTGATTCCATTCTTGGTGGCCGGTCGGTCTATGAAACCCGCGAAGCCATCGGTCGGGAATTGGCAAAGGAAAGTCCGGTCGAAGCCGATCTGGTTTGCCCGGTGCCCGACAGTGGCACGCCTGCCGCAATCGGCTTTTCGCTGGAATCGGGCATCCCCTATGCAATGGGAATCATTCGCAACCAATATATGGGTCGCACCTTTATTGAGCCGACCGAGCAGATCCGAAATATGGGCGTGCGGCTCAAGCTGAACGTCAATCGCGCGCTGATCGAGGGCAAACGGGTGATTCTGGTGGACGACTCGGTGGTTCGTGGCACGACCAGCCGCAAGATCAAGGAAATGATCCTGGATGCGGGCGCCAAGGAAGTGCATTTCCGGATCGCCAGCCCGCCAACAGCCTGGCCTTGTTTTTACGGTGTCGACACACCACAGCGTGAAAAGCTGCTGGCAGCGACCATGACCGAAGAGGAAATGACCAAGCATCTGGCGGTCGACAGCCTCAAGTTCATTTCACTGGACGGTCTTTACCGAGCCGTTGGGCAGTCGGGTGGACGCGACAAGGCATGCCCGCAGTATTGCGACGCCTGTTTCTCTGGCGAGTACCCTGTGAGCCCCGCGGACATGATCGAACAGGGGTTCAAGATGCAACCCGCAGCGGAATGATCTTGTCTGGGATAGAAACGTAAAGGAGCGCTTGCGCTCCTTTCTTTTCATGCTCACGCGAGTAGCAATTTTTTGCTAGTCCGCACGCTTGGCTCTTTCGCTTTGGTGGCCAAATCACTACCCAACCCCGGTCACTCACTGACCGGGCCGACTCCATGAGCAACAAGGTAGACAGCGCCGCAACGCAGAAAGGTGCGTTAACACGGAATGATATTTCCGTGCTGGGAGTATTCGGCCCCGCCAATAACCTGCACGCCCTGGTTCGCCTTTCGACAGGCCGCACCAAGGAAGTCAAACCCGGCAGCCGGATTGGAACCGGCACGGTCATCGCCATTAACAACTCTGGGCTGGTACTGCGGCAAAGCGGCCAGACCCGCAGGATCGACATCCCCGGAAGCTAATCCTGACTTGACGATACCCGCATGGAGGTTCAAACCGCCCACATGACCGATAAGACCAAAATCGCCCTTGTCACCGGGGCTTCGCGCGGACTGGGAGCCGCACTTGCCGAAGCGCTCAGCGAGGACTATCACATAGTCGCCGTAGCCCGCACCACAGGCGGGTTGGAAGAACTGGACGATCGAATTCAAGCCAAAGGCGGTGCGGCGACACTTGCGCCGATGGATATCGCTGATCCGAATGCGATGGCGACCTTGTGCCGGGGGATATACGACCGTTGGGGCAAGCTGGATTTGTGGCTGCACACAGCGATCCATGCAGCGCCGCTGACGCCTGCCCCCTTCGTCGATCCCAAGGACTGGACCAAATCCGTTTCAATCAACGCCACGGCCACTTCGGTTCTGATCCCTTATATTGCGCCGCTATTGGGCGAGACAGGACAGGCAGTATTCTTTGACGATCGCCGTGCAGGCGAGAAGTTTTTTGGCAGCTATGGGGCAACCAAGGCGGCGCAAATTGCCCTGGCGCGCAGCTGGGCCGCAGAAACCGTCAATACCGGACCACAAGTGACGATCTTGGAACCGGCACCGATGGCCACTGTTTTACGGGCGCGTTTTTTTCCCGGAGAAGATCGTTCGGTCTTGGCATCGCCCTCCGACGAAGCCACTCGGTTGTTGGCTCTGCTCTAAGTGTGGCTCGTTCCGGGTCACATTCCCGGCTGTTGCCGGAGTAGACTTGTGAGGACCAAGACGACCTGTCATGCGATGTGGACGCCCTGACGTCCCGCCAGATCGACGAAGAACTGCCACGCAACTCGGCCCGAACGGGCACCGCGTGTGGCTTGCCACTCAATAGCTTCGGCCCGAAGTGTTTCCGCCCCGACACTGACACCATAGGCGCTGCAATAGCGGTCGATCATGGCAAGGTATTCGTCCTGACTGCATGGATGGAAGCCCAGCCAAAGGCCGAAACGATCCGAGAGCGACACCTTTTCCTCGACTGCCTCTGACGGGTTGATGGCGCTGGAGCGTTCGTTTTCGATCATGTCGCGCGGCATTAGGTGGCGGCGGTTCGATGTAGCATAGAACACGACATTCTCCGGGCGCCCCTCGATACCACCATCCAGCACGGCCTTGAGGGATTTATAGTGCTGGTCGTCATGACTGAATGACAAGTCATCGCAAAACAGAATGAACCGGTGCGGCGCGGCGCGCAGGTGGTTGAGCAGGCGTGCGACCGAACCCATGTCTTCCCTTTGGAGTTCGACCAGTTTCAAATCTGGATGATCGTCTTGCAAAGTGCCGTGTACGGCCTTGACCAGGCTCGATTTGCCCATACCGCGCGCGCCCCATAAAAGCGCGTTGTTCGCCTTGAAACCTTTTGCGAACCGCCGCGTGTTGTCGAGCAGCGTATCGCGTGAGCGGTTTATGCCAACAAGCAGGTCGAGATCCACTCTGTTGACATGCGGTACAGGTTCCAGCCGATCGGGATCAACATGCCAGACAAATGCCGATGCCGCATTGAAGTCCGGTGCGGCGAGCGGTGCGGGTGCCATCCGTTCCAGGGCTTCGGCAATGCGGTTCAGGGCTTGGCTGTCCATATGGTCCTCCGGTCTGATCAGGCGCTTCAAACATGTTCCGGCAAGTGCGACAAGCCATCTGAACCGAAAAAGGCGCGCGGGTTGCCCCGCACGCCATTCCAGTCGAGTGAGCGAGGCTTACTTGCCGTCCTCTTCAAACTCGGCCATCAGGGGATCGTCCTCTTCCTCGTCGTCGTAATAGCCGTCCGCACGCAGCTGCGCCTCGCGCTTCTTTTCGACACGCGCGACAAGGAAAATCGAAACTTCGTACAGGCCGTAAACCACCGTGAACAGGATCAATTGGGTGATCACATCTGGTGGCGTGACCAAGGCCGCAAGGATCAGAATACCAATCATCGCGTATTTCCGGACGGCACCCAGCCCCTCGGCGCTGACAAGACCTGCTTTACCCATCAACGTCAAAAGGACCGGCAATTGAAAGCAAAGCCCGAAGGCGAGGATAAACTTCAGCGTGATGTCGAGGGATTCATTGACCTTGCCAAAAAACGTGATTTTCACGCCGTCTGATGTCTCGGGTACCACGGCGACTTCGGTCGGCACTTCACCCGTCGCCGAAGACAGCAAGTTGGCAAAGATCGAACTGACATCGGCAAAGCCGAGGAAGAACTGCATCGCCAGTGGTGTCACCACGAATTGGGCAAAGGCTGCCCCGAGCAGGAACATGAAAGGTGACGCGACAAGGAAGGGAAGGAATGCGCCTTTTTCCGATCGGTACAACCCTGGCGCCACGAACCGCCACATCTGGTAGGAGATCACCGGGAATGCCAGGGCGAAACCGAATACCATGGATATTCTAAACAGGGTGAACAGGTATTCCTGTGGCGACGTGTACTGCAACGTCGGGGAAGGATCGCCAAGTTCGCGAAGGGTCGCCTCGATCGGCTGCAACAGAAACTGCAGGATCGGCTCGGCCACCGCAAAGGCGACGATAATGCCGACCACAAAGGCCAGAACGGAACGTATCAGCCGCGTGCGCAGTTCGGTCAGGTGTTCGATCAGCGGCGCGGAGGTGTCGTCGATCTCGTCTGATTTGCTCATGTCTTGTCTGTCTCGGTGTTGAGCGCCGCCTCGGCTTCTTCGGCCTTGGCCAGTGCATCGGCGGCCTCGCGCGCCTTGCGATCGGCTGCGGCACGGGCGGTCGCGGCCTGAATCTTCTTGGCCTGCTCGGCCCGCTCGGCGGCCAGCTTTCCGGTCTCGCTGTCAGGATCGAACTTGGTCGGATCAATGCCCGAGGTAATATCCGAGGCCATGTCCTGCGCCGCCTTCTTGACCCCGTCCATCGCCGTGTTCACGGGGTTGGTCGCAGCCTTGATCCCCTTGGATATCTCACTCACGCCAGCCTCGTCGGCCGCCTCGTTCATTGCACGGCTGAACTCACGCGCCATGCCTCGAGCCTTACCAACCCACTGCCCCACATTGCGGAACAGGACAGGCAGGTCTTTGGGCCCTACTACGATCAGCGCCACGATGCCGATAACCAGAAGCTCGGTCCAGCCCAGATCAAACATGGTTGCTTATGCCTTGTCTTTGTCGGTCTCGGGCGTGACATCCTTGGCAGCGGTTGCGGCGTCCTGTTCGATCTCTTCGGTACCGTCCTTGACCCCTTTCTTGAAAGCGGTGATCCCTTTACCGACTTCACCCATCAGCGAACTGATCTTGCCACGGCCAAACAGCACCAGCACCACAACCGCGATCAGCAGAAGGCCGGGAAGGCCGATATTGTTAAGCATAGTCTTACTCCTCTTTCACCGGTTTCCAGAGCACCGGTCGTCATGATTTCGATTGGTGTTTTACGCCTGTGTCCGACGCACAGAAAGCACAGACAGCTTTGGTGACACGCCTTTTCACGAAAAAAATGACCGTTTCGTTCAGGCCCTGAAAGCTACTGACAGGTTTATGTCAGTTGCCTGATGCTAGGCCCACCCTACCGACAGTAACAAATAGGAGATCAACATGACCCATGTCGCTGAAATTGTCACCTTCACGCTGGCCAATGGGGTTAGCGAAGAGGCGTTCATAAACCTTAGCAAATCTTCAGAAGCCTTTGTCCGGGCGTCAGCCGGATTCAAGCATCGTCAATTGAGCCAGGGCGAGGATGGGCGCTGGACCGACTATGTGGTCTGGCAGGACATTCAATCGGCCCAAACTGCGGCCAGGAGATTCCCCCAGCAGGATTTCGCCGTCGCACTAATGGCCGCCATTCGTCCAGATACCATCGAGATGCGGCACGAAACGGTGCTTTGGGACATGAGCGCTTGACGATCTAGGTCATGGCGCGCCAAGGGTAAGTTCATGCGCCGCACTGATCGTCTTTTCGATATCATCCAAATCTTGCGCGACGGAAAACTGTACCGCGCCCAGGATATCGCGGACCGACTGGAAGTGTCGGTCCGCACGATCTATCGCGACATGGACACGCTGGCCGCCTCGGGTATCCCGGTCGAAGGCGAGCGCGGAGTCGGTTACATGGTGCGCGAACAGATTACCTTGCCACCGCTCAACCTGACCCCTGCAGAATTGGAAGCACTGAATCTGGGGATGGCAATCGTCGCCGAGGCCGCCGATGCCGACTTGAAAGCTGCAGCAGAATCACTGGCCGAGAAAATCGACGCGATTTTGCCAACCCAGACCATTGCCGAGGCAGATGCCTGGAAATTTGCAGTCTATCCTTTTGCCGATGCGGCAAGGGGGCTGGCGCAAATGACTCCGATCCGGGCTGCCATCAAAGCGCGGCAAAAACTGCGTCTGTCTTATCGCCGTATTGACCACACCCTGACAGATCGGGTCATTCGCCCCTTGCACATGGAGTACTGGGGACGCGTCTGGACGCTGACCGCATGGTGCGAGATGCGCTCGGCTTTCCGTGTCTTTCGCGTCGACCTGATCGAAAGCGTCACCCCGTTGCCGGAGCTCTTCTCGGACGAACCGGGGAAACGGTTGAGCGATTTTCAACCGTAAGCAGCTCGGTTACTTAAAGTATGGGTCCGGATCGACCGAGTCGAAACCTTTGCGCACCTCGAAATGCACATAGGCATCGTCTCCGCCGCGCAGAGCGGCGATTTTCTGACCACGTTTTACCTGATCACCCTTCTTGACGCTGATCCCTTCGACATTGGCGTAAACAGTCAGCAAATCCCCTTGGTGTCGGATCACGATAATTGGAACCTGATCGGCATCTGCGGTGATCGCAGCAACGGTGCCGGCCTCTGCGGCAGTCACCGCCGTGCCCGGCGTCGCAGCGATGTCGATGCCTTCGTTCTTGCCCTTGCTATAGGGTCGTATGATCTTCCCGGTCACCGGCAAAGCCAGCGCTGAGTTGCTTGCGGCACTTGGTGCCGGTGTCTGAACCGCAGGTTCGGCAGGTGTCTTTGGCGCCACGACTTCATCCGGCAATGGCTTAGTCGCACTGGGCGGTGTCGGCGTTGGCGAGCCCTGCCCCGGTTGCGTCACTGCAGTCGTCGAGGTTTCTGCTGCCCGTTTCGGCGCGGGTTGATCCTTGACCGGGATCAGAAGGAACTGCCCTTCACGCACCACAAAATCGGGGCCAAGCCCGTTCCATTCGGCCAAGGCCTCGACCGGCACCTGATAGAGCCGTGAGATGGTATAGGCTGTCTCGCCTCGCTTCACCTTGTGGCGCACGGGCTCAGGGCCTGATGCAACCGGTGCAGCGGGTGCGGGTTTGGCCGGGGCAAGCGTGGTGGTTTCGACCGTGTCACTGCCTGGCGCGGAGTCGATGGCACTGCCGGCGATGCTTTCGATATCAACACCGGCGCCCGGTGCAGCACCAACCGCTCGGGGCAGCGCGATCACTTCGCCCTCTCTCAGCGTATCACCAGGTTGAAGCCCGTTGAACCGGGCCAGTTCCTCAGCAGGCAAGCCTACCCGCGACGCGATTTCGCTGACACTGTCACCACGCTGAGCAACTGCAACCTGATAAGTCGGATAGGTGATGACCCCGCGCGCATCAGGTGCCGGCCGGTTGGCAGTGCCGACGGATTGGGCGGCCGGTGTGGTACTAAACCCGCCGACCTGGCCTCTCAGGTCATAGTCCAGCGGGCCTTCACAACCCGCCAGTACTGCCATGGCCGCTGCTGCCGCCAAATGACGCCCGGTGACCGATCGAAATACTGCACTCATCTTGCCATCCTCAATGCCGCCCCCTGTTGGCCGGGGGTCTGGCGTTTTGTCAAATCTCTTTTTCACACCCCATCCCTGCCAAGCCCCTCAAGCAGAGGTACAAATCGGACGGGCCGCAATTCGTCATATTCCATACCGGTTTCGGTGCGGGTCACCTTGATCAGCGTTTGAACCGTATCCGACTGTCCCACCGGCACCACCATGATACCGCCGATCTTGAGCTGCGCCAAGAGCGGGCCGGGCGGGTCTTCCGCCGCAGCGGTTACTATAATGCGATCGAACGGTCCCTGTTCGGGCAAACCGAATGATCCATCCGACAGGATGGCGGTAATATTGGACAGGCCCATGTCCCGAAAAAGATCAACCGCCTCTGCCACAAGGCGTTTGTGACGCTCCACCGTGTACACCCGGCGCGCCAACCTGGCGAGAATAGCCGCCTGATATCCAGAGCCGGTGCCGACTTCGAGAACCGTGTCGCGTGGGCGCACCTGAAGGGCCTGTGTCATCAGGCCTACGACCGAGGGCTGGCTGATAGTCTGCCCACAGGTAATCGGCAGCGGTGTGTCGTCGTAAGCGCGTTCCGCGAACAGCCCTTTGACAAACAACCCTCGATCCACCGATTCCATGGCATTCAGAACGCGTGCATCCGTCACGCCCTTGGAACGCAGGGCGAAAAGAAACTGCATCTTTGTTTCTGGATCAGGGCCGCTCATTCGATTGCCTTCAGCGCCTCCAGAGCGTCGTGCGCAGTCAGATCCGCTCGCATGGGTGTGATCGAAACATAACCTTCCAGATTGACCGCCGCATCGGTATCGGGGGTTGTCGGGTTGTGCTGATACCCGCCCTTGATCCACAAAAACCGCCTGCCTGACGGGGAACTGTGGGGTTCAACGCTGAAGTTTGTTCCCTTGCGAAATCCTTGCCGAACTACGCGATACCCCAAAACCTCGCTCGCCGGCACCGGCGGGAAGTTTACGTTGTAGAAAAGTCGGTAGTCGTCATCCTCGTCCGGCGAGGCATCCAGAATACGGCGAACAATATCGGCACCAAAACGTTCGGCGACTTCAAAGGTGTTTTCCAACCCCAGATTGCGGGGGCCGAAGTATTGCGACAGGGCAATTGCGGGAAGTCCCTGCAAAGCCGCCTCCATCGCACCGCCCAAAGTCCCGGAATACAGCACGTTTTCAGCCGAATTATTTCCTCTGTTCACACCCGACAGAACCAGATCTGGCGGGCTATCCTTCATCACGTCATGCAGGCCTGCCAGCACGCAATCTGCCGGAGACCCCTCTGCCGCAAAGCGTCGTTCACCCATTTTGGCAATCATCATCGGATGGGTATAGCTGATGCAATGGGCTACACCGGATTGTTCGAACGCCGGTGCGACGACCCAAACCTCGCCCGAAGCCCCGGCCAAGTCCGCAGCGATCGCTTCGAGCACCCTCAGCCCCGGCGCGTTGATGCCGTCGTCGTTTGTAAGAAGAATACGCATCCTGCCATCTCTTAACCGATTTCGCCCTTGATAGACGCGGTGCCAGATTGCGGCAAGCAATCCCAGGTCGCAATCTGCGGCATTAGCGCACCACTTGGACGGAAACTACTGGTTTCAAAACAGGCTATTGGGTTGGCCCGGCGTCAGGCGGGAAAAACAAAACAACGGTCACGCCGGATCGTTAGCCACATCACACGTCCGATTTGCGGTACAAACACGTTCGGAACCGTCGCCTTGAGGATAGACCCGCTATAATCCATCCGAAACTCGACAAGGCTTTCGTTGCCCAGAAACCGCGCACGTTCTACTACACCTCGCGCGGCCACACCGTCGCTGGGGGTCGGAACCGGCCCTTTACCCCCACGATCAAAGTCAAGCTTGACGTGCTGGGGCCTGAAAACGATCTCGACATTGGTGCCGTCCGGGATGCCGGGGGCAAGGAACTGACCGAAAGGCGTTTGCGCTAAAGCACCATTAACTTGCGCCCTCAGAACATTGATATCGCTGAAAAAAGATACAGCAGCTTTGTCAATCGGGCGGGTGTAGACGTTGTACGGGGCGCCTTGCTGAACAATCTTTCCACCGCGCATAAGCGCAATTTCATCGGCCATGCGCATCGCCTCTTCCGGTTCGTGCGTGACCAGCAGCACTGCTGCGTCCTCGTCCTTCAGAATGGCGAGTGTTTCGTCTCGAATGCCATCGCGCAACCGGTTGTCGAGGCCGGAAAACGGCTCGTCCATCAACATGATCCGAGGCCGCGGCGCCAAAGCCCGTGCAAGCGCGACGCGTTGCTGTTCTCCTCCTGACAGTTGATGGGGAAAGCCATCGATAAACCGCAGCAGATCGACCTTCGCCAGCAATTCCTCAACCCGGGCGCGTTTTCTCTCTTTTGTCCCTTTAAGGCCAAAGGCAACATTTTCAGCGACACTTAAATGCGGGAACAGCGCAAAATCCTGAAACATCAGGCCAATCTCGCGCCGCTCGGGTGGAACACGGAACACGGTGTCACAGATCAGCTTGCCATCGACGTAGATCTCGCCCGAATCCTGCATCTCGACCCCGGCGATCATGCGCAATGTCGTGGACTTGCCGCATCCCGAAGGCCCGAGGAGACAGGTCACCTGCCCCGCATTGATACGTAACGAGACGTCATCCACCACCATACGCCCGCCGAAGGCACGCTTGATATTGCGGATTTCCAGACGTGGAGGAACTGCCTTGACCGTCACCGATGGACCCCATTGCCTTTCCCGATCAATTTCATCGGGCTCGGGCGGGGATAACAACCCCGCCCTTCAGGTGCAAGAGATCAGCAGCACCCGGTTGAGGCCGGTTGCCCTTCGGTCACGAACGGGCTGTCGCCGCCGCATCCTGCAAAGATGCCGTAGTGGGTCGAGAAATCTCCGATAAAGGTGAAGTGGCGGGCAAAACGGGTGTCTTGCAACATCTTCCAAGTGTTGCCGCACACGGGAAAGACCTTACCCGTTTCAATCAGGTGATGATCGTCGAGTGCAAACTCATGCGGCGCATCCGGGATCGTTCCCTTATAGATGACGGCCTGCCCATAATCCTCGCAGGCCGGTTCCAGATCCGGCAGTTTGAACAGGCGATAAGTGGCAGAGATGAATTTCAATGGAGCCACCCGAGCCTCGAGCGCTAAATTTTCAATCGCGAGCGGGCGATGAGTGACACGGCGCGGATCGTCAAAGCCCGCATCCTTTGCCATCGACAGAAAATCGTTCCAATAAAGCGCGCCTGACAGGCACTCGCCATAAAGGACTTCGTCTTCTACCATCGACTTTGGAACACGGCGGTCTGCATAGACATCCGAGAAATACATCTCGCCCCCGTTTTTCAACAACCGGTGCGCTCCGCGCAGAACCGCTGCCTTGTCGGTCGCAAGATTGATCACGCAATTTGAAACGATGATGTCAAAAGACCCGGGAGCCAGATCGAGATCGTCCAGTTTTTCGATATATCCGTGATGAAATTCGACATTGCTGGCTGAATAACCAAAGGCCTCGGCATGATAATCCTGATGTGCCCGGGCCACCTCCAACTGTGCGGGCGTCATATCCACACCAACCACGCGCCCGGTTTCACCAACCATTGCGGACAACGCATAGACATCGCGCCCCGCCCCGCATCCCAGATCCAGGATGCGCATGCCGTCAAGGTCCAGCGGCGCAATCAGGCCGCAGCCATAGTACCGCGCCAAAACTTCGTCATGGATCTTCGACAGTATTGTCTTGAGATGTGCAGGCACAATGTCAGGCGTACAACAGGCGTTTGTCTGAAGGTCAGCGCTTCCTTTCAGGACATCGCCGTAATAGTTCTGAACCGCCTCGTGCTTCATCGTTGCCTCCCAATGGTGATTTCAGCACTCAGCTAGTTCAGTGACGGTAAAGGTTCAATCCGACCAACGGCCCGCTGACGCAACCGTGAGAATGACTCTGGTGCATCATGCCATCAGGGCGAACTCGACCTCGTCGCATATCCTGCCATTGACCTGCACTTGCAGCACGTGCAGTCCAGGCATCAGCTTGAAGGTCGTCGCATCCCGCTTGAGTTTATGCGACTTGCTCAAATGCAGAGTTCCGGAGCCAATTTCTGCCTGTTTCAACTTAAAAACCTTGGAGGAGCGTTTCCCTGAAGGCCTGAGAAAATGAATGACATAGTCGACCAGAACCGGCTGGTTTTCGGGGCCATCAATCAGCACCGAAAAATCAAGGCTTCCCCCGATCTTCGCTGCGGTCGGAGCCTTGATCGTGACATCGAGAGGTGTTTCCGGATCAAAACCCAGTTGCATCATCGCGCCGCGATGCCCCGCTTTGATCAGACCGCGCAGGGCATGGGAGGTCATCCAACGCAGTTCTTCGGGTGTTTGCCGCTCTTCGGAGCTCCATTGTTCCAATCTCGCGATCACCAGATCCGGGTGGGTGCGGGCGATGTCGTTGAGATGGTTGGCCACCGACCGAGTGACATAGCGCGTGCTGTCGAAGTGCAAGCGGTCAAGCAAGGGTAAGGTATCCCGTGGGTTCAGCGGTATACCCGCTCCCCACGGCAGTCGCGGACGCGTACCTTCGCTGGCCAGTCGGCGCACGTGATAGCTGTAATGATCACACCAATCTGACGCCCGATCCAGAACAAGGTCCGGCCAGCGATTCAGGAATGGTCGGATTGCCCACTCCATCGAAAACCGTTGTGTCACCTCTTCCAGAACATCGAGCGCCTGTTCCGGGTATTCCATCCCGATCATGGCCACCCACTCGCCCAAGGGCGCGAAAATGAAATCGCCGAAATCGTCGTCTACCAAGGCCGGATCAAGCGGCGCCGGCAAGGCGCGCAGAATTGTCGGTGCGACCGCCGGCAGTTTCCCGGGAATCGAATGCCGCAAGCAGTCTGCAATCCAGTGCATACGGTCCTTGAGTTCGAGTTCGCGCAATCGCTCCATGACCCGCGCCTCGAACGCGTAGGCGTCAAAATCCGGATCCGCTTGGGCGAAAAGGCCCGCCAGATAGCGGGTCTTTTCCAGATTGAAAAGCTGATCCTTGAGCGAAAATCCCTGCGCCATCTTCACATTGTCAGATTGGTGGCGCCACCATCCAGCAGGATATTCTGCCCCACGATAAACCCGGCATGCTGCGAACACAAAAACGCGCAGGCCGCGCCGAACTCTGACCGCGTACCATAACGGCGGGCAGGGATGGTCGCAGCGCGTTCGGCTCGGGCTTCTTCGACGCTGATCCCTTTCTGGCTCGCGACGCCGCCATCTAAAGATTCCGCACGATCTGTCGCGTGAATGCCAGGCAACAGATTGTTGATGGTTACTCCATGTGGCGCAACTTGCCGGGATGTACCGGCCACGTAACCAGTCAGGCCGGTCCGGGCCGCGTTCGACAGTCCGAGAACCGCGATGGGTGCGCGCACAGATTGCGACGTGATGTTGACCACTCTACCCCATCCGTTTTCGATCATCCCCGGCAAAAGCGCCTTCATGAAGGCAATCGGAGCCAGCATGTTGGCATCCAACGCCTTGATAAAATCGTCGCGATCCCAATCCGACCAAAGGCCAGGCGGCGGGCCACCCGCATTGGTGACAAGAATATCAACACCGCGCGCCAATTCGATGACCTGTTTCTGACCTTCTGGTCTGGTCACGTCGCAGGCAATGGTCCGCACTGGCACTCCAAACTCGGCACGGACGCGCGCAGCAGACGCCTCTAGCGCCTCGGCGCCGCGCGCGTTCATGACCAGTTCGACGCCTGCTGCGGCAAGTGCCTCGGCGCAACCCAGACCCAAGCCTTTGCTACTGGCGCAGACCAGCGCCCGTTTACCGCGAATTCCCAGATCCATGAGGTTCTCCCTATCAGCCATTTCCGCATGTCTAGCACCGGCCAGCCAGAGAAGACCAGAAACGGTTCAATGATCAGTAAAAGAACTCTTCGCGAACGATCTTCCCGTTGGCGACGTGATAGATACCAATCTCTTTCATATCAAAGCTCTCGCCAGTTTCTTTCACTTTGCCTTGCACCTCGAAGATCACGGCAAAGCGGTCTTCGCCGTGCACAAACGGGTCGCTGACCGAAGCGCCCGAAACTTCATGCGCGCCTTCCCACCATTCATGCTTGCCTCGGATCGCGTCACGCCCCTTTATTTCGCGCCCCATGCCTGAGTAATCGACCGCTTCAACAGAAACTGCGTCCGGCGTATACAATTTCTCAAGATTTTCCTTGGCGCGGTTCTCACGGCAGCCGGCCACCAATTCATTGGCAATCTCTTTCAAATCCATCGAAATACTCCGTCATTTGTTCACTATATGTTCTTATAGCCACAAGCCGGTGATTCGAACCAGCCCCTTTGTCTTGCTTCGGCAGGATTCCCCGCCTATACGCGCGGTCATGCTTGATACCTCGAACCAACCTGCCCTGCCGCCCGAGATTGCCCGTCGCCGGACATTCGCCATCATCTCGCACCCGGATGCGGGCAAGACGACGCTGACTGAAAAGTTCCTGCTTTACGGGGGTGCCATTCAGATGGCCGGTCAGGTGCGCGCCAAGGGCGAGGCACGGCGGACACGCTCGGACTTCATGCAGATGGAGAAGGATCGCGGAATCTCGGTTTCCGCGTCTGCAATGTCGTTCGACTATGGCAATTTCCGGTTCAATCTTGTTGACACGCCCGGCCACAGCGATTTTTCGGAAGATACCTACCGCACGCTGACGGCTGTGGACGCGGCCGTGATGGTGATCGACGGCGCGAAGGGGGTCGAAAGCCAGACGCAAAAGCTGTTCGAGGTTTGTCGCCTGCGCGATCTGCCCATCCTGACCTTCTGCAACAAGATGGACCGGGAAAGCCGAGACACTTTCGAAATCATCGACGAAATTCAGGAAATGCTGGCAATCGACGTCACTCCGGCCAGTTGGCCCATTGGCATGGGGCGTGACTTCATCGGCTGTTACGACATGCTGCGCGACCGGTTGGAGTTGATGGACCGCGCCGACCGCAACAAGGTGGCCGAGAGCATTGAAATTAACGGGCTTGATGACCCGAAACTGTCGGAACATGTTCCTGCACATCTGCTTGAAAAGTTGCTGGAAGAGGTTGAGATGGCGCGCGAATTGCTGCCCGCGCTGAACCCGCAGGCGGTGCTTGAAGGGCATATGACCCCGATTTGGTTCGGCTCGGCCATCAATTCTTTCGGCGTCAAGGAACTGATGGAAGGCATCGGCGCTTATGGCCCACAGCCGCAGGTTCAGTCAGCCGAACCCCGCCAGATTTCGCCGGATGAAAAGAAGGTCGCGGGCTTTGTTTTCAAGGTGCAGGCGAATATGGACCCCAAGCACCGCGACCGGGTCGCATTTGTGCGCATGGCTTCGGGCCATTTCAAGCGCGGCATGAAGCTGACCCATGTGCGCACAAAGAAGCCGATGGCGGTGTCAAATCCCGTTCTGTTCCTGGCCTCAGACCGGGAGCTCGCCGAGGAGGCCTGGGCAGGCGACATCATCGGAATCCCGAACCACGGCCAGCTGCGTATTGGAGACACGCTGACCGAGGGCGAGGCGATCCGGGTGACAGGCATCCCCTCTTTCGCGCCGGAACTGCTGCAAGGCGTGCGGGCGGGTGACCCTATGAAGGCCAAGCATTTGGAAAAGGCGCTGATGCAATTTGCCGAAGAAGGTGCCGCCAAGGTGTTCAAGCCCTCCATCGGGTCCGGGTTCATCGTTGGCGTCGTCGGTGCGCTGCAGTTCGAGGTCCTGGCCAGCCGGATTGAGTTGGAATACGGCCTGCCGGTCCGTTTCGAAGTATCGCAGTTCACCTCGGCGCGCTGGGTGTCGGGTGAAAAGGCTGCCGTCGAAAAGCTGGTCGCCGCGAACAAGCAGCACATCGCGCATGACCATGACGGCGACATTGTTTATCTTACGCGTCTGCAATGGGACATCGACCGGGTTGTGCGCGACTATCCAGGGGTCAAACTGACGGCCACCAAAGAAATGATGACCTGAGTCCGCCCCTGTCCTAACCTGCCATTGATGAGCGGCATCATAAGATTCTTTAGGAGCCGGTATGCCTCGGGATGAAATCACTTGGGGCATTGTTTCCACGATCAAAGCCGATGAGGAAGACATCCTGCGCTTTGCTGCGCACCATCTGGAGTTGGGCGCTCATCGGCTGTTCATCTATCTGGATTCACCCGAATCCGCAGTCTTTTCTCGCCTCAAAGCACATCCAAAGGTGCGCGTTACCTCTTGCGGCGACAAGCACTGGTCCAAGTTCAAACACCGCCGACCGAAGAAGCATCAGGTGCGCCAGACGGTGAACGCTACTCACGCTTATCGTCGCGCTGATGTGGATTGGCTGGCACATATCGACGTGGATGAGTTTCTTTGGGCCGAAAACAGGATCAACGATCTGTTGGACGCGCTGCCTTCGGGAACACAATGCGCGCGCGTGCGTCCGGTTGAGGCACTGGCAGGTGGCGGAGATTTGTACAAGGCCTTTATTCCGCCGGGACCGGATCGTGAGAGGCTCGTCGACGAGATCTATCCCGAATTCGGTACCTTTGTGAAAGGCGGGTTCATGAGCCATGTTGCAGGAAAGATTTTTGCCCGCACCGGTCTGGAGGACATCGAATTCAGAATTCACAACCTTCTGCAAAACGGCGAGCGTGTGGTATGCCCGGCAGAACTGGGCGGTATAGACCTCTGCCACCAACACGCCTGGTCTTGGGAAAAATGGATTGCTCGGTATCCGTACCGGCTCGCTAGCGGTGCTTACAGGCCGGAACTGTCCCCAAATGTTCCCAGATCACAAGGTGGTATGAGCATGCATGATCTTCTGTCTTCCGTCGAAAACACAAGTGGAGAGCCAGGCTTGCGCGCGTTTTTCGATGAATTGAGCGGTGCTGATCCAACCGTCCGTGAGCGGCTGAAAGCCCGCGGACTTTTGAAGTACCGCCCATTGGATTTGGAAAAAATGGTCACGAAACACTTTTCTTCCAACTGCTAAATTGTTGAATGAAAAACGCGTTCCATACGACAAAACCCAATTAACTTCGTCTTCATTTGACCCTGCCCCACGTTTTTGTTATGTCCCCGCGCATGCCGAAACGCGCATGGGGCGCATGGCCATCCGGGCCCGGCTGTATTCAGACGCGCGGGCCAGGTCAGTGTCCGCATGAACCGGACATATATGACAAAATTCAACGAACTAAACCTGAACCCGAAGGTCCTCAAAGCTGTTGAGGAAGCCGGATACGAAACTCCCACCCCGATTCAAGCCGGTGCAATTCCGGCGGCCCTCGAAGGGCGCGACGTGTTGGGGATTGCGCAGACGGGAACCGGCAAGACCGCCGGGTTCGTGTTGCCAATGATAACGCTTTTGGCGCGGGGGCGCGCACGGGCGCGAATGCCGCGCTCGCTGGTACTTTGCCCGACGCGTGAATTGGCGGCACAGGTGGCCGAAAACTTCGACACCTACGCCAAGCACCTGAAGTTGACCAAGGCGCTGCTGATCGGCGGCGTCAGCTTCAAGGAACAGGATGCGCTCATCGACCGTGGTGTCGATGTGCTGATCGCCACGCCAGGCCGACTGCTCGATCATTTCGAGCGCGGCAAACTGCTTTTGACCGGCGTCCAGATCATGGTGGTGGACGAGGCCGACCGGATGCTCGACATGGGCTTCATCCCGGACATCGAGCGTATCTTTTCGCTAACGCCTTTTACCCGCCAGACATTGTTCTTCTCTGCCACCATGGCGCCCGAGATTGAGCGGATCACCGATACCTTCCTGTCGGCCCCGACCCGAGTTGAGGTTGCCCGGCAGGCTACGGCGTCGGAGACTATCGAACAGAGCGTGGTGATGTTCAAAGGCAGTCGCCGTGACCGCGAAGCAAGTGAAAAACGCAAGGTTCTGCGCAAATTGATCGATGCCGAGGGCGACAAGTGCACCAACGCCATCATCTTCTGCAACCGCAAGACTGATGTCGACATCTGCGCGAAATCGCTCAAGAAATACGGTTATGACGCCGCTGCAATCCACGGCGACCTGGATCAATCCCAGCGTACCAAAACACTGGATGGGTTCAGGGATGGTTCGCTACGATTGCTCGTCGCATCGGATGTGGCAGCACGCGGGCTTGATATTCCGTCTGTCAGTCATGTGTTCAATTTCGACGTGCCGGGACATGCCGAAGATTACGTCCATCGTATCGGCCGCACCGGCCGCGCGGGCCGCGCGGGCAAGGCGGTAACGATTTGTGGGCCACGGGACGCGAAAGCTTTGGATGCGGTCGAAAGGTTAATCCAGAAGGAAATTCCGCGTCTGGAGAACCCGCTGAAGGACGAACCCAAGCCGGAACCCGCCAAATCCGAACCGAAAAAGGCGAAAGCTGACAAACCCACCGAGCCCAAGAAGGGAAAAGAACCCAAGGGACGTGGCCGGGATCGCGGCGAAGGCGGCGATCGGGCTGTCGTCGGGATGGGCGATCACCTGCCCAGCTTTATCGCACTGAGCTTTGAGGAACGCCGCGCAGGGTGAGATCATTTGTAACAAGGCGTTTTGTGAACGCCTTGCAATTGATTGAACCGCTTGCAAGCTGCTTTTCCCTGGCAATCAGATAACCAGCACAAGCACCAGGATCGACAGGCAAAGCAATACGATGCCTGCGATCTCTCTGAACGTGATTGATTCCCGAAAGAAAAGACTTGAGGCCAAGAGGCTGAATATCAACTCCACCTGCCCCAGCGCCTTAACATAGGCGGCATTCTGCAAGGTGAAGGCCAGAAACCAGCAAAACGACCCGCCCAGACTCGTCAAGCCTACAAAAACCGCGGTCCGGCGGGTTTGCCAGACGGCCAACAAGTCCCCCCGATTGCGCCAAAACAACCAAGCCCCCATCGACACCATCTGAAACGACGTCACGGCTGCCAAGGTCACCAGTGCGCGAAACCACGGATCAATATCGCCCAACTGCAAAGAAGCCCCACGATAGCTGACTGCGGAGAAGGCAAACAGCACCCCGGAGCCTAGCCCAAGTTGCGAGGCCCGATTGGTCAGATGACGCCACCACGCACCATCGCCGCCAGGCGTCTTGGACAGCAGCAGAACAGCTGCCAATCCAAGCGCAATCGCACCAAGCGCACCGACCGAGACACCTTCTCCTAGAATGATGAAGCCGACAATTGCCGTCTGGATCACCTCGGTCTTTTTGAAGGTGATTCCGACCGCGAAATTGCGCTGCTTGAACAGGGCCACGACACAGATCGTAGCCAGAATTTGCGCCGTCCCTCCAATCGCAACGAACATCCAGAACCGCACCGCGAGGGGTGGCAGTTCCGCCGGAGTGTTGAGAAGAACCAATATCAAAGCCAGCACCGCCAAAGGCGCCGAATAGGCGAACCGGGCAAAGGTTGCGCCTGCCACCGAGAGCCGGACTGTACTTAACGATTTTTGCAGCATGAACCGCACTGTTTGGAACAGCGCGGCTGCGATCGTGACGGGAACCCACAAACTCATGGCTTCCCTTGTGGAACGAAATCAGTGCTTTGGCCAGAGAGGATGTGGCACCGGGTCTTTTGCGTGCCAGAAATAACGCCGAAATACCTCGCCGTACGACCGATAGACATAGCTGTCGTTGCACGCGAGATAACGTTCTTTTCCCTCGTGATACAGGGCAGGTAACCGATACCAGGCCGCGTTCGGGTTCATGTGATGTACGACGTGCAGGTTGTTGTTCAGGAACAGAAATGACAGCGGCCCACGATCTTCGATGACGACTGTACGGCCACGAACCTTTTCATAGGCCCTGTGTTCCAGAAATGTCCGTATCTTCAGCAAGCCAAGCCCGATATAGGCCGATATCAGATAGGCCCACACCGGCATGGGCGACAGGAGCGCGATCCAAAGCACTGCAACGGCTCCGGGAAGATGTAGCCCCCAGGCAATCCAGATCGCCCGGTTGCCTCCTATGGCCCCACGCCATTCCTCCGCAAAAAATGCGGCCTGGCCGATGGCCGGCCCCAGAACCATTCTGCCCAAAAGAGTGTTGTTTGCCGAATAAAGAGTCCGCTTCCAAGTCGGCAGCGTGTTCCAGACTTTTGGGTCAAGATAGTTGGATTCCGGATCGTCGTAGGGATCGGTCAGGTTTGAATCACGGTGATGCGCCAAGTGCAAGTCACGAAACCGGTTGTAGGGAATACAAAGCGTCAGTGGCAAAGCCATCAATGCCTCGTTCAACCACTTAGAACGGAAAGGATGTCCGTGAAGGACTTCATGGGTCAGCGACGAATGCAGCGCCGCGACCAACCCCATAACCGGAATCGCAATCCCAAGACTGATATTCGCCAGCCAAAAGACTGCAGCCAACCATGCCGCATAGCAGGCAACGATCAACAAGAACGTTCCCCATTCTGGTGCGTCGTTCGAGGATCGCAAATCAGACATTGCGCCCCCACCCGATGCCAGCCCAGACACGCTCGTACAGGATATACATAGTCAGGCCGATTGCGGTATTCACCACTGCCAAAGTGCCGCCGACCGCTGCGGATCCCGTTGCGGCCAATCCGACCAATGTCATGGTCGCCAAGCCCATCACATTCCAGATCACGGCCTTTACGACCGATCTCTTTCGCGTCTCCATTTCATACCCCAATTTTTTCTTCACAGAATTGTTACTTACAGATGGGCATGATGAGAATTCGGAATATGATTAACAAAATTCAGCAACTATGATATTTCTCAACACATGTATGACAAAATGGACAAACGGGACCGCGCCTCGCAATTTCGGCTGAGGCTGGCCAAGGCCATGGAAGAAAGACAGGTCACGCAAAGCGGATTGGCCCGACGCATCGGCGTAGATCGATCAACAGTCTCTCAGCTTTTGACGGATGACGGCGCACGCCTGCCGAATGCGCATGTCATCGGCAGTTGCGCAGAAACACTGGGCGTTTCAGCAGACTGGCTGCTCAGCTTGTCGGACCGTCCTGAAAGCGCTGCCGAGTTGCTGGCCAGCTCACTATCAATGACCGAAGCGCCACGCGCGCTGGTCGACGAACGGATATTCGAATGGCATCAACAGGCGGCCGGTTACAAAATTCGGTATGTCCCCGCCACATTGCCCGACATGCTGAAAACGCGTGCCGTGCTGGAATGGGAATATGCCCCGCATTTGGGGCGAACGGCCGATCAGGCAATCGGAGCTTCTGCTGACCGTCTTACCTGGATGCGCAGCGCGCAGTCGGACTATGAAATCGCGATGCCGCTGTTTGAAATTGACAGTTTTGCCCGCGCCACCGGGTACTATCGCGGATTGCCGGCGGATGTCAGACTGGAACAGATTGACCACCTTTTGGATTTGTGCGAGCAGCTTTACCCGCGACTGCGCATCTATCTCTTTGACGCCAAACGCCTATATTCGGCACCAGTCACGATTTTCGGGCCGTTATTATGCGTTTTTTATGCAGGAAGTCACTATATGGCGTTTCGTGACCGAGATCGGATCGAGCTTTTTACCCGGCATTTCGACACATTAGTGCGTGAGGCAGATCTCACCGCCCGTGACCTTCCGGCACATTTACTGCGGTTGCGACAGGCCGCCTCGGCCTCCCAATAACGCCTCAGATCTCCTGCTGGGTGCAAAATGCTCTGGTCTCGCTTATACTTGCTTGGCGCGAACCTGATGGAAATCCCACCGGTCGATAAAAAGCGGAGGATTCGACGAATGGACGCAATACAAACTGCCGAATACGCACGGGCGCTGTACGCGGCGCATGGCGACAAGGCCGAAGCCGAAGCGGCACAAAAGATGCGCGCCTGTGAGCAAGCAGGAAAAACGGGCGAGGCCAAGGATTGGGAGGCCGTCCGACAGGCCATCCGGCAGATCCGGGGACCAAATCAGAGCTGACCACCCAAGTTGTCAAGCAAGGACCGTCCCGCTCCGCGGGCCGGTCGAGCATGTCGCCCTACAATTTGGGATCGGGGTTAACGGTGTGCCCGTCAACCGCGATCACCTGCCCAGACACCAGACGAGCCGCGTCCGAAGCCAGGAATACAGCCATATTGGCGACATCAAGCCCTTCGACGAAACGGCCCATTGAGGTACCCGAGGCGTAGCCACGATAAACCTGATCACGTGTCATTCCCTTGGCCATCGCCTCGCGCTCCAGAACGCCTTCCATGCGCGGCCCCTCAACAGCGCCCGGGCAGATCACGTTACATCTTGCCCCATATGGCCCCAGTTCCATTGCAAGTGTCTTGCCAAGCCCTATGACGCCCCATTTTGCCGCCGCATACGGCGCGCGATTGGGGTAACCGTATTGACCGGCTGTCGAAGAGGTGATCAGAATGACACCGTTGCCTTGCCGCTTCAGGATGGGAGCCGCATATTTGGCGCAAAGGAACGCGCCCTCTAGATTGACGGCCATGCAGTCCCGCCACTCCTCCAGCCGCACATCTTCAATCAAGGCCGTTGGTCCGGCGATGCCCGCATTGGCGCAGAGCACGTCCAGCCCACCCCATTTTGTGTCGATTGCTCGAAACAAGGCGGCTACTTCCGCCTCGTCCGAAACATCGACCCGTGTACGCCGCCAGGTTTCGGGACATTTCGCAAGCGCCGATTCATCCACGTCCGCCACCCAAACTTCTGCGCCCGAGCCAGCAAAGGCGTCCGCCATCGCGCGCCCAACTCCCGATGCGCCGGCAGTGATCAGGACACGTTGGTTCATACAGGTTTTCGGATTGCGGCCCCCGCCCCTTCCGGAAAGGGCAGCCCGGCTTGCGCCTGCGCGATGCGCGCCATTGCCGCCTCGATCTCGGCCGAAGGCGCACAGGGCCTCCGGGTTTCGAGACTAACATGCAGCAGGAAGGTTTCACCCGTGGCCAGCAACATGTCGCCCTCATACATGCTGTGGAACAGGTGCAGCTTCTTGCCCGCTCCCAGCAGCATTTGCGTGCGCACCTTGATTTTTGAACCGGCATGGGCCTCGCCCAGATAACGGACGTGGCTCTCAGCTGTGAAATAGCTACCACCTGAAGAGATGTAGTCGGCATCGCACCCGATAATCTCCATGAACCGGTCCGAGGCCGCGCTGAACGCTTCCAGGTATCGTGCTTCGTTCATGTGCCCGTTGTAGTCGGTCCAGTCCAGCGGCACCGCGCGCGCCAATGTCAGGATCGGCTGGCTGATATCTGCCTGATCCAGTGTCGGCAATGCGCCCGGTTTTAGTGCCGCGTCATGTTGGTTCAGCACCGCGCCCGCGCCCCAGTTCTGCGCCTTGAGTGCACGCATCATGCCGACAAGGTTGTTGTCGCGGATACGCTCAAGTTCGCGAATGGAGTGCATGCCCGATTGTGCGTCGGATTGACCCGCGATTAGATCGACCAGTTCGTCGGTGAATTCGGGTACATCCATCAGCTTGGTCCAAGGCCAGCTGAGGCAAGGACCGAACTGGGCCATGAAATGCTTCATCCCCGCCTCGCCGCCCGCCACACGATAGGTCTCGAACAGCCCCATCTGCGCCCAGCGGATACCGAACCCCATGCGGATCGCCTCGTCGATCTCCTCGGTGGTGGCGATGCCATCCTTGACCAGCCACAACGCCTCGCGCCAGACAGCTTCAAGGAAACGGTCAGCGATATGCGCGTCTATTTCCTTTTTGACATGAAGCGGAAAGAACCCGACGGAACGCAAAATGTCCTGCGCCTTCGTAATCAGCCCCGGTGCGTTTTTCGGACTGGGAACCAACTCGATCAGTGGCAGCAGGTAGACCGGGTTGAACGGATGCGTCACCACGATCTGCTCGGGGCGCATTGCATCTTCCTGCAACTCCGAAGGCTTGAACCCGCTGGTCGAGGACCCGATGATCGCATCCGGGTCGCAGGATTCCTGCAAGCCCTTGTAAACCTTCAGCTTCAGATCCAATCGCTCCGGCACGCTTTCCTGAATCCAGCTGGCTCCCTGCACGGCCTCGACCATGTCCGAGTGGAAGCTCAGCTTGCCCTCAGGCGGAAGCGGTACATCACTCAGCCCCGGCAGCGAGCGGCGGGCATTATCCAGGACCTCACCAATCTTGCGTTCCGCCTCGGGATCCGGATCGAACACCCGAACATCCCAGCCATTGAGCAGAAACCGCGCGGCCCATCCGCCGCCGATCACACCGCCACCGATGATTGCCGCTGTTTTCATGATTTCCTGCCTACCAAACACGCATACTTCATCTTTTTCAAAATACTCCGGGGCTTGGGAGCTGGCCCCCAAGCCGACGTAGCGCCTACTTTGCCACTGGTGCCCGCTTGGTCAGCCCCAGTTTCTCGCGCACTTCCTGCGGCCCGATCACCCGCGCGCCCATATTTTCGATGATCGAACCAGCGCGCTCGACCAACTGCCAGTTCTCGGCCAATACGCCCTTTTCCAGCCACAGGTTGTCCTCAAGCCCCACCCGCACATTGCCGCCTGCCAGAACGGCTGCTGCAACATATGCCATCTCGTTGCGCCCCAGCGAGAATGCCGAGAATGTCCAGTCATCCGGCACATTGTTGACCATCGCCATGAACGTGTTCAGATCATCCGGCGCCCCCCACGGTACGCCCATGCATAGTTGGACCAGAGCGTTGGGTTCCAGAACCCCCTCTTTGACCAGTTGCTTGGCAAACCAAAGATGGCCGGTGTCAAAGGCCTCGATCTCGGGCTTCACGCCCAGGTCGGTCATCATCTTGCCCATCGCACGCAGCGCGCCGGGCGTGTTGGTCATGACATAATCTGCCTCGGCAAAGTTCATGGTACCGCAATCCAGCGTACAAATCTCGGGCAGGCATTCGGCAACATGGGCGACGCGGGCGCTGGCACCGATCAGATCGGTTCCGGAATCGTTCACGGGAAACGGGTTTTCGACATCGCCAAAGACGATATCGCCCCCCATGCCGGCGGTCAGGTTCAGCACCACATCAACCTCGGCGTCACGGACGCGGTCGGTGACCTCGCGGTAAAACTCAAGCTTGCGGCTCGGCGCGCCGGTTTCCGGGTCGCGCACGTGGCAATGAACCACTGCCGCCCCGGCCTTGGCAGCGGCAATCGCGCTGTCGGCAATCTGCTTGGGTGAACGTGGCACATGCGGGCTGCGATCCTGTGTTCCGCCCGAGCCCGTGATGGCACACGTGATGAAGACTTCGCGGTTCATTTCCAGCGGCATTGCGTTTTCCCCAAGTTTTACCGGCTTGTGCCACGGGTTGTCCCCAGGCTTGTCCCCGGATTCCGATTTGCTTTCGAAGGCGACTCTGGCGCAGCCTTGTGCAAACAACTTGCCAAGATGCGAATCGAACTTGATGAAATCCGCAAAAAACATACTGCAGCCCGAACATCGCGCTTTGAAGACGGCGGTGCTTGTCCTGGATGACTGCAACACGCTCAGCTTTGCCGCCGCCGTCGATCCGATGCGGGCGGCCAATCGCCTTGCCGACCGCCCAGCGTTTGACTGGGACTATGTCACCGCCACACCAGCCCCGGCACAATTGACCAGCGCGCTATCGGTGCCTGGCATCCCATTGGCGCGCCTTGAGGGGTGTGACCTGTTGGTCGTTGTGGCCGGATTCCAGCTTGCCCGCCACGCCACGCCCAGCCTTTTGGCGGGTCTACGCAGGATCGCCTCGACCGGTGCGGCGATGGCAGGGATCGATGGCGGGCCGTGGCTGTTGGCCGAGGCCGGCCTGCTGAACGGCCACACCGCTACGACCCACTGGGAAGACCTCGAGAACTTCGCATCGCGGTTTCCCGAAATCGATGTCCTGCCGGATCGTTTTGCGATTTCCGGCAACCGGATGACCTCGGGCGGGGCCATTCCGGCGATCGAGATGATGCTGCACATCATTGCCGCACGCCATGGCGCGCGATTTGCCTCCCGCGTCGCTGGCCTGTTCCTTTATGACGGCACCTCGGGCCCCTCGCGCCCGCAAAGTCGAATCGGAACACCGCACCGTCACAACGCACTGACGGCCAAGGCTAATGCGTTGATGGAGGCGGCGTTGGACGAACCTATGGCGCTGGCCGAGATTGCCACGACGCTTGGTACAAGTCCGCGCACGTTGCAACAGCAGTTCCGCCTGCGTCTCGACACCACGCCACAGGATCACTATCTGCATTTGCGGCTGGCCGAGGCGCGCCGCCTTGTAACGGATACCGATATGTCTCTGCTGGACGTGGCCCTGGCGACCGGGTTCACTTCGCAATCCAGCTTTGCCCGCGCCTTTCGCACTGCGCACGGGCTGTCGGCGCGGGACCTTCGGCAGGAACGCGCGCAGCCGACACATCACTGAATGCAGGTTGGCCGAGGCTAATAAGGCATCGGATTCGCCCGGTGAGCCCTTGAAATCTCTGCCAAAATGTCGTCAGGCAATATCAGATCAGCGCCGCTCAGAATGTGTTCGAGTTGCACCAGCGTCGTGGCGCCGAAAATCGCCGACATCATGAAAGGCCTTGTCCGGCACCACGCCAACGCCATGTGAACCGGATCGAGGCCGTGCCGGTTCGCGATGTTCAGATAGGCCGCCACGGCTTCGAGTACGCGTGGAGATTTTCTGCCGCCCATCTCAGGAACGAGCGACATGCGCGATCCGGATGGTACAACTCCGTCCTGGTACTTGCCGGTCAGGAAGCCGGCGCCGAGCGGAGAGAACGCCATCAGGCCCACGTCTTCGTTCACGCTCAGCTCCGACATGTCCGTATCGTACAACCTGCAGAGCAGTGAGTATTCATTTTGTACAGATGCGACGCGGGGCAATCCGCGCTCTGCAGCGATCCTGAGCCACTGCGCGGTGCCCCACGCGCTTTCGTTCGACAGGCCAAAGGCGCGGATGTTGCCCTTGTCCACCTGCCGCTGCAGCGCCTCCAGGCAATCCTCCATGTTGGCGACCGTGGATGCGCGATCCTGTTGCGAGGGGTCGTAGTTCCAGTTCTGCCGGAACATGTAGCTGCCCCGGTTCGGCCAGTGAAACTGATAGAGGTCGATATAGTCTGTTCTGAGCCGTCGCAACGAGCCTTCGACCGCCTCGGGAATGGTCTGTCCCGAGATCGGTGCGCCGCCGCGCGCATGCATGAAACCGGCCCCCGAATGCTTGGTGGCCAGGATATAGTCTCCTCGGCGTCCGGGGTTTGCGGCATTCCAGTTTCCGATGATCGCCTCGCTGCCGCCAACGGTTTCCTTGGTGACAGGATTGACTGGATACATCTCGGCGGTGTCCATGAAATTCACACCTGCGGCCAGGGCCATGTCGATTTGCGCATGTGCTTCGGCCTCGGGGGTCTGGGTTCCAAAGGTCATGGTGCCGAGGCACAGGTCGCTGACCTTTATCCCAGAACGGCCCAACGGGTTCATTTTCATCCGGATACCTCTCTGCTCGCACCGGGCAAACCTAACCGACCGATCACGAGGGGCAAGCCCCTTGAGGTTGATCCGGATTTCCGCCAGCTTTTGCCGGTGTGCAGGAGGATGAGATGACGCAGAATATCACCAAGGGGATCAAGACCCTGCTGGCCGAAGCCAATGCGGTCGTGGAAACGATGCCGGTGGCGCAAGCCAAGGAGCTGTACGACGATCCGGCCTATGTCTTTGTCGATCTGCGCGATATCCGCGAGTTGCAGCGGCTGGGTCAGATCCCCGGAGCGTTTTCATGCCCGCGCGGGATGCTGGAATTCTGGATCGACCCGGAAAGCCCCTATCACAAGGAGGTTTTCAATCAGGACAAGACCTATGTCTTTTATTGCGCCAGCGCCTGGCGATCTGCGCTCAGCGCCAAGGTTGCACAGGAAATGGGGCTGAACCCCGTGATGCATCTGGAAGGCGGATTCAGCGAATGGGTGAAACAGGGCGGCGCAATCGAAAACAGAGAATGAGGCCTCACGGGAAATGATTGCAGGGTTCTCACTCCCAACGCCAATTATTGGTACTGGGTCGACTATCCGCAAGAGAAGGAGGCGAATTCGGGAAAGGCTGAGTCATGGCTTTTCGACGTGCGGATTTTGATATCCAAGGGAGCGAAAGCCGAAGATTTTCGAAAGCGGCTGAACCGCTTGCCCAAGGTGTTTCTGAAGTCTCGTTGTGTGGCGAATTTCAGCATCTGCCCTGTCGGTTTGCACTGAGCCAGCAAGAACGCGGCGCTTTCGAATATAAGTCTGCAGAGCAATTGAATGCCTGAGGTTTTGCGTGTGGCCGCGAGGTCGAAGGCTCATTCCATAGGTCGATTTAAGGTCCATATCGTCAAAATGCATTGTCCGGTCCTTTCAGTTCCACCCAATTCATACAGCTTGTTGCGGCACGATATTTCGGTTATGACCGAAATATGAATGGTGTTAACCGGATTGCCGAAATCTGCTCGCTGTTGGGTGAACCTGCCCGCGCGAATTTTATGTATGCCCTGAAGGCGGACGAAGCGATTTCCGCCGGAGAATTGGCCTTGATCGCCGGCGTCGCGAACAGCACGGCCAGTGAGCATCTTTCCAAACTGGTGGAGGCGGGTCTTGTCACTGTCACCAAGAAAGGCAGAACCCGCCTTTTTCGGTTGGCCAGCGAAACCGTTGCCGAAATGCTGGAGAGCGTCGAAGGGCTGGTTCGTGCCGCCGAGACAAACCGACCGAGCGTGCCCGACTGGCGTGAAGTTCATGTCCATGCCCGGCCTTGCATGGATCACATAGCGGGGCGTTTGGGATGTGGCATCGCGGCAAATCTGATGCAGCGTGGTTTTGTGGCGCTGTCCGAGTCGGGCCCTGTGGTGGAAGACGCTGGAATCAAATGGATGGTGGAATTTGGGCTGAATGCACAAGCCGTACTTGGGGGGCCACGCAGAAGTGTCAGTTTTTGCCCCGATTGGGTTGAAAACCTACCTCATCTCGGCGGCGCGCTTGGTGCTGAACTCATGCGGAGTTTCATCGCGCGTGACTGGATACGCCGCGATGTTGCGCAAGGGAAAACCAGCATCACCCCGAAAGGCAGTAACGGGTTCAGAGTAGAATTCGGCCTGAGCCTGCGGGCAACGGCTTGGCCTGCGGGCGAGATCCGGGGTTCTGCTGCCAAGGTTGCCGGTCAGGGAATGCCGCCGCCTTTGTAAAGCCAGTTGACGGCGGCGGCGTCGGGGCAGATGCGGTTTCCCACGGCGCGCAGGTGGGCGGAAATTTCATCGGTCATGCCATCGGACCGGGCTTTGCCCACCTCGCCCTTTCGCATCATGGCACCTGATTTGAGAATGGGAATCCTGCCGGCGGTGTGCGCCTCGAACTTGTCCTCGTGCTTTTTCATCCAGGCGAAGGATGTGTATTCCATGATGCCTGACCATTGATCTTCGTTCGGATGGATGCCCAGAAAGTCCGAAATTTTTCGGATCGAGCCTTTGTGATCCCGTTTCATGTCGGAAAAGTGGATGAGCAGGACATTGCGCTCGTTTCTGAGTGGCCACCAGGCTGCGAGTGTTCCAAAGAAGGCCCCTTGTGTTCCGCGCGGGTCGATGATCTGGGAATAGAATGACGGAAAGTCCGGGCGGGATACTGCGCCCCTTGGGTGCTGCCAGAGGTCGAGCCAGTCGTCCGAGAGTTTTTCGAGGAACGGTCGGAAGGATACCAGCGCCTCTTCAGGGTTGCGAAAGACCACGATGTATTTCACGTCGCGTCCCGCCGCCTGAGCGATGAAGGGGATATTGGGCGGCGCGGAATGCGTTTTGAATGCACGGCGGCGCGTGGTTGGCATTGCGTCGATACGCTCCAGAACCTCCTGATGTGGCTGGCCGGGATATCCCAGCAGTTCGATCCACGGAACTTCTTCGTAGATGTCCCGGAACTCCGCCGTGCCTCCGGTGAACAGCTGATAGACAATGTTCATTGTCCAGGTGGTTCCGCTTTTCGGCGGCACCGAAATCACGACGTCCCCGTCGCGCCAGCCGATCCTTTTCTGGATTTCACGGTCTATCCACGGGTTTCCGCGCGGGGAGGTGGCATTGTCGCTGGGATCATTCATTCTTTGACCTCTCTGTCGGCGGGCCATCCGATTGTGCTGGCATCATCTTGCCGCTCCTGACGCTTTGGGATGCGAAAATCCGGCCGGGAACAGGGCCAGATTACATGCGCTTGGCTGCCCGGCAAACAAAAGGTCGCTTTGGGACGATCATCCCGATTGAGAACAAACAAGGAACACTGTAAACTGTTCCCATGCCGACTCACCTTCTCAGCCGCAGGCCTGCGCGCGATGTGCCGGGGCTTTGCCTGCATCCCCAGATCACCCTGCCGCTGGCGCGCGTGCACGAGGCCTGCGGCCCGGCCCGGCGCAGCTTTGCCCTGTGGCTGGCGGGGCGGATGCAGGGGCCGGTTTTATGGATCTCGCCCGCGTGGGAGAGCGATCAGCTGAACCCCGACGGGATGATGCCCTTCGCCGATCCGGCACGGTTCCTGTTCGTGCGGCCCGGGCGCGCCGATGACCTGCTGTGGTGCATGGAAGAGGCGCTGCGCAGTGGCGCGGTGCCGCTGGTCATCGGCGATCTGCCTGAAGCGCCGGGGCTGACGCCGGTGCGGCGGATGCATCTGGCCGCCGAACAGGGCGGCGCCATGGGGCGGGCGCCTTTGGGGCTGTTGCTGACCCCCGGCGAGGGCGGTGCGCAGGGGATCGAGACGCGCTGGCACATGGCCCCCGCACATCAGGGCACAACCCGGCGCTGGACCCTGACCCGCCGCCGCGCCCGCGCCCTGCCCCCGGTCTCATGGCTGGCCACGCAGACCGGACCGCGTGCGGAGCTGAAGCTTGAGCGCATCGGAGCCGAGCCCCCGACAGGCTGAGCGTTCGGTAACAAAACTTGTGACTGGTCAAACGATCACGTGCTCCTTAGCGTGCGCGCATGACACACCCGATCCACGACAGCCGGTATTCCTGGCTCCGACTGCTGATCACGCTGGCCATCGCCACGGTGGCCAATGTCGGCATGTGGGCCGTCATCGTGGTGATGCCGGATATCGAGGCGCAGTTCGGCGCCGGGCGGGCCGAAGCCTCGCTGCCTTACACGCTGACCATGATCGGATTTGCGCTGGGCAATATGTGGCTGGGGCAACTGGTCGACAGGCTGGGCGTCACCCGAGCGTTGATCGGAGCCGCCATCCTCAGCGCGATCAGCTATGGTCTGGCCACCCTGGCGTCTTCGATGACGATTCTGGCCCTGGTGCATGTGCTGTTGGGGTTGGGCACAGCCATCGGGTTTGGCCCCCTGATCGCCGATATATCGCACTGGTTCATCCGGCGGCGTGGGATTGCGGTGGCGCTGGTGGCAAGCGGCAACTATCTGTCGGGTGCAATCTGGCCCACCCTGCTGGCCGGCACCCTGGCCGAGCACGGCTGGCAGCAGGTTTATCTGAACCTCGCGGGGATCACGTTGGTGGTGGTGATCCCGCTGTCGCTTTTGCTGCGCAAACCGCTGCCGCTGGATGCCCATGACACGGCGGCCAGTGCCGCAAGCCTCAACGCCAAGAGCGCGGGGCTGTCGCCACGGGCGCTGCAATATGTGCTGGGGTTGGCCGGGATCGGCTGCTGCGTTGCCATGTCGATGCCGCAGGTTCACATCGTCGCCTATTGCGTCGGGCTGGGCTATGGCCCGGCCGTGGGTGCCGAGATGCTGTCGCTGATGCTGTTGGGCGGCGTCGTCAGCCGCGTCATCTCGGGGCTTGTCGCCGACAAGCTGGGCGGCGTCCGAACGTTATTGATTGGATCGGTCCTTCAATGCACCGCCCTGTTCCTGTTCCTGCCCTACGACGGGCTGGTTTCGCTTTATCTGGTCAGCGCGTTGTTCGGCCTGTCGCAGGGCGGCATCGTTCCCAGCTACGCCCTCATCGTGCGCGAATACATGCCGCCGCGCGAAGCGGGCGCGCGCGTGGGTTTCGTGATGATGGTCACGATCCTGGGCATGGCGTTGGGCGGCTGGATGTCCGGCTGGATCTACGATCTGACCGGAAGCTATCAGTTGGCCTTTGTCAACGGAATCGCGTGGAACGGGCTGAACATCGTGATCATGATCATGCTGCTGATGCGCTCGCGCCCACGGCGGCAAGAGGTTCTGGCATGAAACCGCGTCTTTCGCGACGCAGTTTTCTGCTCACAGGATCTGCCCTGATGATACCTACCGCCGCCTTTGCAGCCCAGACACGATACGATCTGGAACCAAGCCAATCGGAGGTCGGGTTCTATTTCACCATGGCCGGGACCAACCAGTTCGGAACCATGCCGGTTCGGTCCGCCGACATCCGGATCGACCTGCAGAATCTCGCACGCAGCCAGGTTGACGTGACGGTCGATGTCACCGGCGCAAAGACGATGTTCGGATTTGCCCGCAATGCCATGCTGAGCACACAGGTTCTGAATGCGGCCGAACATCCAGACATTCGTTTCGTTTCGACAAGGATCGAACTGGGCAAAGGCGGCAGACTGTCGGACGGGGCGCGGGTCACGGGCAACCTGACCCTGCGCGGCGTCACACGCCCGGTGACCTTGCAGGCAAACCTTTATCGTCAGGCGGGAAGTTCACCCGACGATCTGGACGAATTGAGCATCCAGTTGCTTGGGCGACTCAGCCGCAGCGCATTCGGGGCGGACGGATTTCCTGAACTGGTGACGGATATTGTGAGTCTGGACATAAAAGCGACAATCAAGCGCGCGAACTAGTCTTCCCATCGTTCAAAACCGACACCATAAAGTCGAGAAACTTCGTGCAATGCAAAACCGAGTGGTCATGTTGGGGGGGCCATGCGTACGATCATTTCTTTTGCCGCCCTTTTTCTGTCCGTCATCCTGTTGCAGCTCTCTACCGGAGGTGTCGGCCCGCTTGATGCGATTTCCGGGCTGACGCTTGACTTCACGACCGAGCAGATCGGTCTCTTGGGTTCGGCCCATTTCTTTGGGTTCTTCATTGGCTGCTGGTGGGCGCCGCGCCTGATGGGGAGCGTCGGCCATTCCCGCGCCTTCGCTGCCTTTACCGCAATGGGCGCAATGGGGTTACTGGGGCATACCCTGACGCAAAACCCGAATGTCTGGGCCATGCTCCGGATCGCCTCGGGCATGTGTGTTGCAGGCAGCTATACGGTGATCGAGGCCTGGCTGAATGCAAAGGTCACCAACGAAACGCGTGGACGCGCGACCGGCATCTATCGCATTGTCGATATGAGCGCGTCGCTCAGCGCCCAGTTGATCATCGCGGTGTTGCCGCCGGCGTCCTATGTTTCGTACAACCTGTTGGCGATCCTGTGCTGCGCGGCATTGTTGCCACTGACATTGACCAAGGCCACCCAACCCGAAACGCCGGACGCGCCGCGTTTGCGGCCCAAGCTGGCCTGGCACTGTTCGCCATTGGCGGTGGCAGGGGTGATCGTGGCGGCGCTGAGCTCGGCTTCGTTCCGGATGGTCGGCCCGGTTTACGGTCAGGGCGTTGGCCTGGGCGTCGACCAGATCGCCTTTTTTCTGGCCTCGTTCGTCCTTGGTGGAGCGCTGGCGCAATACCCAATGGGCTGGCTTGCCGACAAATACGATCGCCGTTGGGTTCTGATCTGGCTTTCGGTCGCCGCCGTTTTCAGTTGCGGCATCACGATGGCGGCCAGCGATACAGGCACCGTGGGTGTCATGCTTGCCGCCGGTTTGTTTGGCTTTACGACGTTTCCGATATTCTCCGTTTCGGCCGCGCACGCGAATGACTTTGCGACATCCGAGCAACGTGTCGAATTGTCGGCTGCGCTGATGTTCTTTTATGCTCTGGGGGCAATCGCCGCGCCCTATGTGGCGTCGTCATTGATCGAGGCCTATGGCCCCAGCGCCTTGTTTGCATTTGTCGCCCTGGGTCATGCGTTCCTGATTGCATTTGGCCTGACCCGGATGCGGGCCCGCCCGACGCCCGAGGACCGCACGCACTATGTCTATTCTCCGCGCACCTCATTTACGGTCGGTCGCCTGCTGAAACGGTCACGCGAAGACGGATGACTGCAGGCCGGTTGCCGTGCCGGGGGCAGGAAACGCGCCCATTGCGCCATGCGGGCTTTTGCTGGGCGGCGACATGGGTTAGACGGTCGCGCAGACAGATACGCGGGTACGACTTATGGCACGGATTCTCATCACCTCGGCGATCCCCTATATCAACGGGATCAAGCACCTCGGCAATCTGATCGGCTCGCAACTGCCTGCCGATCTTTACGCGCGCTATCAGCGCGGCCGGGGCAATGAGGTCATGTTCCTGTGCGCCACGGATGAACACGGCACCCCGGCCGAACTGGCCGCTGCAAAGGCCGGACAGCCGGTTGCGGAGTATTGCGCCGAGATGCATGGTGTTCAATCCGACATCGCCCAGCGCTTTGGCCTGAGCTTTGATCATTTCGGCCGCTCCTCCAGCCCGCAGAACCACAAGCTGACCCAGCATTTCGCCGGCAAGCTGGCGGAGGCGGGGCTGATCCGCGAGGTGACCGAAAAACAGGTCTATTCCAATGCCGATGGCCGGTTCCTGCCTGATCGCTATATCGAGGGCACCTGCCCCAATTGCGGATATGAGCGCGCACGCGGCGACCAGTGCGAGAACTGCACCAAGCAGCTGGACCCGACCGATCTGATCGAACCGCGCAGTGCGATTTCCGGCTCGACCGATCTGGAGGTGCGGGAGACCAAGCACCTGTATCTGCGCCAGTCGGCGATGAAGGATCAGCTGGACGCGTGGATCGACGGCAAAACCGACTGGCCGGTGCTGACCACCTCGATCGCCAAGAAATGGCTGCATGATGGCGACGGGCTGCAGGATCGCGGCATCACCCGCGATCTGGACTGGGGTATTCCGGTCAGGAAGGGCGATGCGGACTGGCCGGGCATGGAGGGCAAGGTTTTTTACGTCTGGTTCGACGCGCCCATCGAATATATCGCCTGTGCGGGTGAATGGGCCGAGGCCAATGGCAGGGCGGATGCCGACTGGGAGCGCTGGTGGCGCACCGACAAGGGCGCCGACGACGTGCGCTATGTTCAGTTCATGGGCAAGGACAACGTGCCCTTCCACACACTCAGCTTTCCGGCAACCATCCTCGGGAGTGGCGAGCCGTGGAAACTGGTCGATCACCTGAAATCGTTCAACTATCTGAACTATGACGGTGGTCAGTTCTCGACCAGCCAGGGGCGCGGTGTATTCATGGATCAGGCGCTGGAGATCCTGCCGGCCGACTACTGGCGCTGGTGGCTGTTGAGTCACGCGCCCGAAAGCAGCGACAGCGAGTTCACCTGGGAAAACTTTCAGGCGTCGGTGAACAAGGATCTGGCGGATGTTCTGGGCAATTTCGTCAGCCGCATCACCAAGTTCTGCCGCTCGAAATTTGGCGAAGAGGTACCATCAGGTGGCACGTATGGCGAGCGCGAACAGGCGTTGATTGCGGACCTGACCGCGCGCGTGCGGGCCTATGAGGGCCATATGGAAGCGATGGAGGTCCGCAAGTCGGCGCAGGAATTGCGCGCAATCTGGGTGGCAGGCAACGAATACCTGCAAGCCGCCGCCCCTTGGTCGACCTTCAAGGAGGACCCGGAACAGGCGGCCGCGCAGGTGCGTATGGGGCTGAACCTGATCCGCCTCTACGCGGTTCTGAGCGCGCCGTTCATTCCGCACAGCGCCGCCAAGATGCTGTCGGCCATGAACACGCTGGATACCGCATGGCCCGAAGACGTGGCGCAGGCATTGACCGCGTTACCTGCAGGCCACGAGTTCGCTGTCCCTGACGTTCTGTTCGCCAAGATCACCGACGAGCAACGCGAAGATTGGCAGACCCGTTTTTCGGGCCAGCGCGACTGACGGGCCTAGCAGAAGGTCTCATTCGACATATCTGGACGAGATAAGAGCCCCGGCGTTGTGCCGGGGCTTTTTTTGTGCCGTCATCCTCAAGTTTCCGGTTTTCCCTGACGTTTCAATGATCAGTCGGGCAAGGTTGACTTGAGAAATCGCGAGAATGCCGTCATCCTGACATGGATTCTATTCGGCTTGGCCTCGTGCCAGGCAATCCTATCACTTTTAACGAACAGACAACGAGGCCCCGGAATGCCATTTGCTTCGCCACTTTCTTTCACCAACGGCGGCCCTGCGTCACGAGGCCTTTGGATTGGTGCCTTGATGACTTGTGCGCTAGCCGGGTCGGCCCTGTCGCAACAGGACGAACAGGCACAAGCACCAAAAGTTTCCATCGCGGCGGCTTACAGCGAGGAGATCGTCGATGAGGCGGAGTTCATTGGCCGGGGCGAAGCCATCGACAAGGTCGACATCGTTGCCCGGGTTAACGGCTTTTTGCAAAAGCAGTTGGTGGAGGACGGTTCGGCGGTCGAGAAAGGCGAGTTGCTGTTCGAAATCGAACCGGATCTTTACGAGGCGACATTGCAGTCGCGAAAGGCCGATCTGGACAAGGCCGATGCCAATCTGGAACTGGCAAGGGTCGATCTGGCACGGAAATCGGAGTTGTTGAAGCGCGAGGCTGTTCCGGAATCCGAGGTCGACATCGCCAAAGCGAACGAGCTGGTCGCAGAGGCGGCCGTCAAGGCGGCCAAGGCAGCGATCCAGCAAGCCGAACTTGATCTGAGTTATACCAAGATCAGCGCCCCATTTCCCGGCCGACTGGGCCGCGTAACAACAAGCGTGGGTGATGTCGTGGGCCCAAACAACCCTCCATTGGTCACCTTGGTCCGCGAAGCCCCGATTTACGTCAGCTTCTCTTTGAATGAAAAGCAACTGGTCGATGTCCTTGAAAAGTTCGACGAATCCAGTGGCACGTTGAGCGAAAACCCCAAAAGCCCCGAAGTCCATGTCGATCTTCCAAACGGGTCCGAACTGGATGAGACCGGGCGGATCGTTTTCATCGACAACAGGATCGATCCCCTGACAGGCGCGGTGCTGGTTCGCGCGGAATTCGAAAATTCGTCTCGCCTGATCGTGGATGGCGCTTACCTGAATGTGCGTATTCAGGCGCTGGAACCTACATTGCGCACTCTCATTCCACAGGCGGCCCTGCAACGGGACCAGCGTGGCGATTTCGTTCTGGTGGTCAACGACAAGCAGATGGTCGAACAGCGCTATATCACCACCGGTGACACCGTGGGCAGCGCGATCATCGTTCTGGATGGCCTGCGCGAAGGCGAAAGCGTGATTGTCGAAGGCCTGCAGCGGGTTCGCCCGGGCGTTGCGGTCGATGCCGTGGTGGCATCCGAGTCGGGCGGGGAATAAGCGATGTTCTCAGCCTTGTTCATAAGCCGGCCCAAGCTGGCGCTTGTCATTTCGCTGGTGCTGACGATCATGGGGGGCATCGGGTATATGGTTCTGCCGGTTGCGCAGTTTCCCGACATCACCCCCCCGGTCGTGAGTGTATCCGCCAACTATACAGGCGCAAACGCGGAAACCGTCGAAAACGCCGTTGCGGCGCCGATCGAGGCGCAGGTCAACGGGGTGGACGACATGATCTATATGACGTCGACCTCGGCGGACAACGGATCATATTCCCTGAACGTCACTTTCGAAGTTGGCACCGACCCCGACATCGCCTCGGTCAACGTGCAAAACCGGGTGGCACAGGCCATCGCCTCGTTGCCGGCCGAAGTGACATCGTCGGGCGTTGTCACGCAAAAGGCCTCGACCAACATGCTGATGGCGGTCACGCTGACATCGCCCAACGAAACCTATGACAGCGTGTTTCTGTCAAACTATGCCTCGATCAACCTCAAGGACGCGCTGGCGCGGATTCAGGGCGTGGGCAAGGCCGATGTTCTGACCAATCTTGAATACGCCATGCGCATGTGGATGAACCCGGACAAGATGGCGGCGCTTTCGATCACGCCCGGAGACCTTATTGCCGCAATCCGGGAACAGAACATCGAAGTCTCGGCCGGTTCCATCGGCTCGCCCCCCGTCCCGGAGGGGCAGACCTTTCAATACACGATCAAGTCGAAGGGGCGGCTGAGCACCCCCGAAGAGTTCGGCAACATCGTTGTCAGAACTGGTGAAGCCGGTGCCATCGTGCGCGTCAGGGACATCGCCCGCGTTGAGCTGGGGGCACAATTCTACAGCGCGTCGGGATACTATCAGGGGCTTCCCGCGACCGTTCTGGGCATCTATCAGGCCCCCGGTGCAAATGCCCTGGCCGTCGCGGAACGGGTGGAGACGGAACTGGAACGCCTGTCCCGCGCCTTTCCGGCTGATCTGGAATACGAGATTCCGTTCAAGACGACGGATTTCGTCGAGCAATCTCTGAACGACGTTGTGTCAACCCTGATCCTGACCTTCATTCTGGTGATTTCAGTCGTTTTCATTTTTCTCGGCTCATTCAGGGCAACGATCATACCGGCGGTGGCCATCCCGGTTTCACTGATCGGAACGTTCGCGTTTCTGCTGGCGTTTGGCATGTCGCTCAACACGATCTCGCTTTTTGCGCTGGTTCTAGCCATCGGGATCGTCGTGGATGATGCCATCGTCGTGGTCGAAAATGTCGAACGCATCATAGCCGAAGAAGGACTGAGCCCGCCCGAGGCCACCCGCAAGGCGATGGGCCAGATCACC